>CAZRCH010000011.1:0-48985 GCA_964598545.1 uncultured Methanolinea sp.
CCGCTGCAGATCCGGTTCCGGAAAGACCTACAGAGTAGGCTGCCTCGGTCGGGACATCTGCGGACTTTGCGATGAAGTTTGTGTTGGCCTGGGTTATCTCTGAAACCTGGCTCCCAGTGAAGGAACTGCCCATCTCATAGACGTTGCAGTAAGGCGGGATGAATCCCTGATCTCCGGTCGCGAACGGACAGATGAACCGGTCAGCGGCGAGCGATCCCTGGCTCACAAGGTCAAGCAGGAGGCTCTCTGAAGTGGTTGCCCTTCCCATCGCATCGCTGAAGGCAACAAAGTCGAACTGCTCGGTCGACTTGAAATTATCCTGGTTTGCGACTTTGTTGCCGGTATCCATGGACTGCATCTCGTTGAACTCGGAGTACCCGTTGTCAGCGAGGACGGACTCGGAGTAGGACATCACGGTCTGGCGTTCTGGTAACGAGACCGCGTCAGCATTTGGTCCGAAGTTGTAAATCGCCCATAAATTATTAGGATTTACGCCGGGCATCCACCCACCACCAGCGAGCGCACCCAACGGAGGGTTGTCACGCAAATCCATGGTGGATCCGGTAAACACAATGGTCTCCGAATTTGTCATGGTGCCCATAACCACCGCCCCTGTGTTCGTGGAAATACCCTGCGTTTCGGTGGTCGCGTTGATAGGGTCGGCTGCCATCGCCATTCCCACGATGAGGATGGCAAGGGTGAATGTAATAATTGCGAATTTTTTCATTGTACCCCCTACATTTTATACTGGACATTTAATCCAGTATGGAATTGCATTTTTTATAAGTACTATTTATAAACTCTCTATTTTTTTCCATCTGTTTTGAATCCTTTCCAAGTGTATCGGCCATATTAAATCTTTGTAATAAAGAAGGGAATAGTCTGCCCATACTCCTGGCACAACCTTCTGATCAGCTGAAACCGTTCAAAGGAATGCACAGAAAAAAAGGTTGGAGCTTTTTCCAAAAGCCCCTTTTGTTCTTCTTTCTATACTTGGACTTTACAGCCGGCGAACGCCGTCCTGGACCGCCATAGACTTGCTGAACGCTTCGATCACTCCGGATGCGGTGGTCTTCTCCTTGTACACAAGGTCGACGCCCTGCATCCAGCCGCCGCCGTTAAAGATTCCATCACCCAGCCAGCCTGTGTTCATGTCATAGTTCCAGAACAGGTATTCGTACCAAACCGGATCTTCTTCATCTCCATAATACCCGGCAGTCCTGCCTTCCATGACATGGGTATTAATCCATGCTGCTGCAGATCCGGTGCCAGAGAGGCCTACCGTATATGCTGCCTCAGTCGGGACATCCGCAGACTTTGCGATGAAGTTCGTGTTCGCCTGAGTAATCTCTGAGACCTGGGTTCCGGTGAAGGAACTGCCCATCTCGTAGACGTTGCAGTACGGCGGGATAAACCCTGCATCTCCAGTGGCGAACGGGCAGATGAACCGGTCTGCTGCGAGCGATCCCTGGCTCACCAGGTCAAGGAGGAGGCTCTCGGATGTGGTTGCCCTTCCCATCGCATCACTGAACGCAACATAGTCGAATTGCTCGGTAGACTTGAAGTTGTCCTGATTCACGACCTTGTTCCCGGTGTCCATGGACTGCATCTCGTTGAACTCGGTGTACCCGTTGTCAGCGAGGATGGACTCGGTATAGGACATCACAGCTTGGCGTTCAGGTAAACATACAATCGATCCCATTGGAGTTTGGTCGAGCACCCAAGCATTATTTGGGTTCACACCGGGGACGAAAATCGTTCCAGGAATATTAACACCTTGTGCACCCAACGGTGGATTATCTCTGATATCCATAGTGGATCCGGTAAACACAATCGTCTCCGAGTTTGTCATGGTGCCTAGGACGACTGTACCTGTCGTGGTTGAAATACCCTGGGTTTCAACGGTCGCGTTGATAGGGTCGGCTGCCATTGCCATTCCCACGATGAGGATGGCAAGGGTGTAAGCAATAATTACAAGTTTTTTCATCGTACCCCCTACTTTTCATACTGAACTTTTCATTCAGTATGGAATCGCGTTTTTTTTAAGTAATATTTATAGATTTTCCAATTTTCTCCATATATTGTAAATTCATTCCGAACTTTCAGCACCCATTAGCAGAGGGCAACATCAACACAGTTATGAACATGAGGTATTGGCACACCACATTTTGGGTGGGACCAACAAGTGTTGAAATCTTCATTTGTGTTATGTATCACGAATAAGGGAGAAGATTCTAATGCGCTCCTTTTTTTTTAAAAAAGATACTCCCAATGAATAAAAACGCGAGATGTGTAAACAGGAATATTTACGTTGATCGGCAGTGATCTGGTGTCAGGTATATCCATATGGCAACCATGAAGATCCGGGGCGGAGACCTTGACCTGGTCGAGTACGAGTTCAATTCCTTCCCCCCAGGCACGCAGATCAGGACCCTCGGTATAGAACGCCCGGCTTCACTCACTCCTGTCAAAGGAACTGTGAAGGTCAGGGCCCCGGCAAGGATCCACTTAACAGTGCTGGACATGAACCGGTTCTCACCTGCCCGGCCCGGCGGCGGCGGAGTGGGGTTTGCCATCCAGCTCTATTGCAGCGTGGAGGCCAGGTGCATCGAGAAGGGCATAGAGATCGACTACAACCGGCCGGCAATCATCCGGCATTTTGTCGAGGTCTTCAGGGAGATCTCGGGGTACGAGGGTGGGTTTGCCATTCGGGCCACCGACCACCAGCACCAGCATGTCGGCCTTGGGTCAACGAGCACAATCATGATCTCCCTTGCGCATGCCCTCAATTATGCGGTGGGATCTCCGTTTTCCGGCGACCAGCTCCGGCGGATGATCGGATACAATTATGTCGAGGAGACCGTCGATGGGAACATAGCCTTCGGCTTCGAGACAGGAGTGGGGCCTGCTGTAAGCATCCACGGGGGTATGGCCGTCACCGGCGACGAGCTCGCCCTCGTCTACCACCACCCGTTTGCGGAAGGAAAGAACGTGTTCATCGTGATCCCCCCCACAGATATCTCATCCGCAGGGACGCAGGAGTTCGACCTGCTGATGAACAAGGCCAGGGTCCTCGATTACCGTGACCGCGAGATCAAGGCCTACATGATCATGATGGACCTGATACCTGCCCTCGAGAGAGAGGATCTTGAGAAGATTGGCAATATCATCTGGGAGATCGAGTTCCGTGGCTCAAAGAGGGCCGAAGTGGAGCATCACAGTTACGCCATTTACCGGCATATGAGCCTCCTGCGAGAAGCCGGTCTCGAATTTGTCGGGATGAGCTCTGTCGGGCCGTCTATTGCCATTGTTACATCAAAAGGGAAGGATGAGATCGAGGAGATCGTGCGCAATCTCGGCCTCCAGATCGCAGTCGAGACCGCGGTGGACAACAGAGGCCTCCGGATCACTCATCATGGGGGGAAATCCCCTTCCGGAAGAAGGAAGGCTCGCTGATCCGGGAAATGGGGGGGGCGGCAGTGGTTTGGAACAGGACGCTTCGAACCTCCTTCCCCCATGAAAACGCGCTCACTGTTTTATCCAGCCATTTGGGCGCTGGAGTGCAACAGGGAATGATTTATGCCAGGCCCTTCCATATATATTGGCTCATCATATCCCTGCATTCCCTGGATGATCCGCCCGTTTTTCAAGGTGGCGTGCACCTGGGTTTGCCGGGATTTCCGCGAGGCATTCCTTCATGCATGAATTCAGTATCGCATACGACATCTATGCCACCGCCCGAAAGGCAGCAATCGAGCATGGCGCACGCGAGGTCAGGTCGGTGAGCGTGGAGTTTGGAGAGATGGCAATGGTCAGCCCCGAGCAGGTCAGCTTCCTCTTCGGAACCCTCGTCGAGGATGACCCCCTGATGAAGGGCGCAAGCCTCGCGGTATCGGTCATCCCGCCACTCTCCCGCTGTACCTGCGGGTACGAGGGGACGGAGCGTTTCGTATGCCCCCGGTGCGGCGGGCTCCCGGAGCTTTTGAAGGGAAGAGAGATACTGGTGACCAATATCGAGATCGAGGTGAGTGACGAATGAAGGTCAACCTGATGCATGGTGCGGGGGGGGAGGTGATGGGGGAACTCCTCCAGATCCTCACGCGGTTCGAGCACCGCAATGCAGGGGGCGTGGGGCTTGAATCACTCGATGATGGTGCCGTGATACCGATCGGGGGGGTTAACATCGTCTTCACGACCGACTCCCACGTGGTCCGGCCAATCTTCTTCCCTGGCGGCGACATCGGGAGGATCGCCGTATGCGGGACCGTCAACGACCTTGCCATGATGGGCGGAAGACCCATCGCTCTCTCCTGCGGGATGATCATCGAGGAGGGCTTTGAGAGTGCGGATCTGGAGCGCATCGTGCGCTCCATGGACCTGGCCCTTGGCGAATGCGGGGCCAGCCTTGTGACGGGAGACACAAAAGTCCTCGAGAAGGGTGCGCTGGACGGGATCGCAGTGAATACTGCAGGTATAGGCATTGCCGACCGGATCGTCAGGGACAACGGCCTCCAGCCCGGCGACCGCATCCTCGTGAATGGGACGCTTGGAGACCACGGGATGACAATTATGGCCGAGCGGGCCGAGCTCTCTCTTGGCGACCAGCTCACATCAGATGTCGCACCGCTGTGGGGGCTCGTAGAGAAAGCCATGGCTGCAGGCGAGATCCATGCCATGAAAGACCCGACAAGGGGGGGATTTGCCAGCGCCATCAACGAAATGGCCAGGAAGAGCAACGTCTCGGTCCGGATATCAGAGGCGGATCTCCCCATCCGGAAGAGCGTGAGGAGCGTTGCCGACATGCTCGGGATCGACCCGCTCCAGGTCGCAAACGAAGGAAAAGTGGTGATGGGGGTTCCTGCACGCGATGCCAAAGCCGTACTCGACGCGATGCGTTCGCATCCTTACGGGAAAGAAGCTGCCATCATCGGTGAGGTGGTTGCCGGGTCCCACGTGATCATGGAGACATCCGTCGGCGGCGAGCGTTTCATCGAACCCCCGGTGGGAGACCCGGTCCCAAGGGTCTGCTGATTCAGGAAAGGACCGCCTCTTTCGGGAGGTGCGTCTGCAGGAGGGCCAGGGCTTCCATCTCCCTCCTTCCCCCACATCTGCGTATTATGGATGCATGGTGCCTGATAAGGTCCAGCAGCCCGGGATCCCTCCGCATTACGTATCGCGTTGCATGGACCGTCGCCTCGATCACACTGGAAAAACCCCTGTTGACCGGATGCACCGCACAGGTGAGCATCTGTTCGTAGAGGGGCGTGAGATCCACCACCACCGCCTCATCCGTCTCCCTGCTCACCCGCGCTTCGAATGCCGCCCATGCCTCCGCTCCGGCGAGGCGTTGCACCCAGAGGTCCCCTACCTTTTCAGGGACAAACCGTTCTCTGCCCAGATCCCCGAACGCCGTTTCAACGTACACGACGGGATCGAAAGTGATGTTTGCGACAACCCAGCCATGGGTCCTGATATTATCGGCGGTATGGCTGCCGCAAAAGACCACCATCCTCTGGTTTCCGTCACGGGATATGATCCCCATCGGAGCGGCGTTCCAGTGCGTGGTGGCAATGACCTCGTTGATCCCCTCTCTTAACAATCCCATTCCCATCCTTCCCCCAGGGCTATGTAGAGGGCGGCGATGATAATGTCTGCGATGGATCCGGGGTTGATTCCCCTGTCGATGCATTCCTGGTCAAATGCCTGGAGTTCCCGCAATCCCTCCCTCACCTCTCTCGCCTTCTCCATGGTCTTCCACGCGACATCGGGGCCGTGTTTCTTGACAATGAACGTATCCGGCTCGAGTGCGAGGAGTCCAAGGAACGCCTCAACCACCGCCTGCTGGCCGCATCCGGCCGCATGTATCAGGTCTGCACCTCTCCTGGTCATCTCAAAGCCGCTGATCCATTCCCGTGCCACCATGTCACGAGGTGCGGAGTAGAGCATGAGGTCGTAGAGTGTCATGCCCCGGGACCGGATCTCCACGATGGATGATGGGTCATGGACATCAAGTTCATGCCCCTGGATGACTCTCACCTCTGTCTTTCCAAACGCCCGGTAAAACTCCACGGCGTCATCAACGGAAGTGTTCGCTACCACCTTCGCCGCACCGGGGATATCCCCTCCCATGACGAGGGGGATCAGAAGGATAAATGCACCAAAATGGGTGTTCCCTCCGCGGTGGCCAGAGGTGCATTCCACCGCCTGGTGGATGAGGGCCCCGGGGCCGCCCCCGCTCCTTTCCGCTGCCTCCAGCGCCGGACGGGCCAATATCGCGGATGCAAGAAAATGTTCGAGCCTTGTCGTCTCGTAATCATGGCAGCGGTCGACGTTTCCTGGCTTTGGATACGCAGAAACCTCCAGAACCATCGCCAGCTGAGCCCGGTCAGCACGGGTGAGTGTCCGCATGCTCATAGAAAAGATGCTGCAGGATCTTATCAGCAAGCTGTTTCTTCTGCCGCATATATTCCCTGCTGGAGAGTCCCGCCTGCCGCAGCGTCATCTCCCTGAACATGCAGGGAGAGGAATCCTTGCAGCACCAGGCGAGGCTCCCGAAACAGGTCTGGCTGCCGAAATCAAGCGGAGTCCCTGAAACCGCGTTCTGCTTTATAGCAAGGTAATCCTCCCTGGAGAGCCCAATCTTTTCGAGCATCGGGATCAGGGGGCAGTTCTTGACAGGCATGCAGCAGAACGCAAGGGACCTGATATCTCCACCCCTGCAGAGCTGCTTTGGCGCGTTGTACCAGCCATGCTCGCCGGTGAACCTCGAGATCGCGGCATCGAGGCCTGCGAGTGTCCGATCATCGGACTGGCGGGCGAGGGAGACCATATCAGCCCCGTGAGAGAGCATCTCCTTCATCTTTTCGAAGGAGTTGATGGAGTTGTTGGCAATGACGAACAGTGGACTGCTGTTCCGGATCTGGCGCACCTTCTGGTACCCGAAATCCATCAGATCCACATGGATGATGTCACCCCCCGCTTTCCATATCTTTTTTGCCAGCAGGCGATCATCCGCACTGACCCCGGCTCTTACCTTGACCGATACTGATACCTCCTCGCGTTTCAGTGCCCGGACATATTCAGCAAGGAGGTCGGTGTGGCGAAGAAGGTACTCCCCGCAACGTGCCCTGACAAGGGGCTCCTGCCGGCAGTGTGCATCGATCTCGTAGATGACACCATCACCGATCTGCGACGCAATCCCCGCAAGCGCGTCTGCACTGCCTGCCCTCAGGTTCAGTCCACAGATGATATCTGAAGGAGCCATCCTTGAGACCTGCGCGGCAAGCGCTTCCACGGGATCATCATAGAGAAACTCCGGGCGCCCGGCGGCCGCCAGGTCCCGGCTGGCCTCCATGGTGGGTGCATCGGTTGAGTAACCTCCAAGGAACGCGGCCCCGATGTGTGCACTGCGGGCCAGTGCGTACTCCGCGTCAACAATTCCCGCCATTGCTGAGACCGCAATCGGTGTCTTTACCACCCGTTCATTCAGCAGCAGGCCATACCTCTCGTAACTGCGCATCGCTTCCATGGGACGACTCTGTACTCCGGACAGATCGCGGTCTCCGAAGTTCTTATAAATTTAATTTTTCATGAATATAAAAAGTTGGATGTACGGGCGGGGTCCCCCTTCCAAGGGAGGGGCAGGGAAAAACCTTCCAAAAATAATCTCATTCGGAAAAATGAGGCCCTTTTGGTCTCATGTACACCGATGGCGGTCTGGTATCGCACACACCGGAGGTTCTCTTTGCCCCAAATCCGGTTGGTTTGCGCCAGCGTCCCTCATATGCCCGTATCCATGAATAAATCAGGAAACTCTGTCGTAATAAGGATTTTATTCTTCCTCTCGAACATGGGGGTCCAGCTCCCTGAAAAACGCGCGTGACAAAGAAAGAGATAACAATTTTACCCGTGCCAGTATTACAAATATACATATGAGTAAGAAAGGCCTGTTACTGGTCGGGCATGGAAGCAAACTCCCGTACAACAAGGAACTGGTAGAGAGCACCGCCAGTCTCATCTCCGGAAAATACCCGGAATTCACCGTAAAGTGCGGGTTCATGAACATGAATTCGCCCAGTATCGGGGATGCAATGGCAGAATTCAAGAAAGAGTCCATTGACGTCCTGGTAGTAGCGCCCCTGTTCCTTGCAAAGGGTGTACATATCCTCAAGGATATCCCGTCAGTGATTGGCATAGAGGAGGGAAAGAACAGGGGCATCTTCTCAATGGACGGCCGCACCATTCCCCTCCTCTATGCTGATCCGATTGGGAGCGACCCGCTCCTTGCAGAACTGATGATCAAGAATGCCAGGCAGGCCCTTTCGGCCCTCTGAGGGTATGAAGATACTTATACTGGATACAATCCACGGGGGTAAAAAAATCGCGGAAGCATTGGCAAAGCGCGGTCACTTCATTGACATGGTGGATGTATACCGCGGGGTAGACGGGATAAGTCCCGGGGAGGCAGGGATGAGGGATTATGACCTTGTCATCGCACCGGTTCACCTCAATCCCCAGTACCCCCTCCTGAAGTCTGTTTCCGCACCCGTGATTACCCACCACCAGGCGACAAGATGGATCCTTGGACGGCAGGCTCCGTCTCTCCTGGTCGAGATCACCGGTGCCCGGGGAAAGACGACCACGGCGCATGCCCTGGCGCACCTCATGAAAGGCCCAGGCGTCCTCCATACCTCGCGCGGGACCATGGAATATCCATCGGGGAAGACGCTCGGCCAGGTGGGCATCACTCCCGCATCACTCATAGAGGCAGCGTCCCTTGCCCGTTCGCGTGGTGGATGGTTGATAGCAGAGGTCTCGCTCGGGTTCACCGGGGCAGGGAACCTTGGCATCCTGACATCAATGGAGACATATCGCTGTGCGGGGGGAGAGAAAGACGCGCTGGAGGAGAAACTCCGCTCCGGAAACACCCTCCCCCTCGTCCTTGCTCCCCCGGGAACAAGCCGGACTGGGAACCGGCTTCCCGCGGACAGGATTGCCATGGTCGATGGTGACGTATGCAGGTATGCATGGGAAGGGATATCCGGGGAGTTCAAAAACCACATCCTTGGGACTGCGGCATATCGCGACGCCCTTGTGTTGGCCGCTGCTGCCGCGTGCATCCTCGGCACCGACCCGGCCGGCCTCTCGACATTCTCCCCTGTGGCCGGGAGGATGGTTTTTTCCTGGAGAGGGAAGACCGCAGTGCTGGATGACTCAAACTCGGGAACCTGCGCTGCCACCGCATTGCAGGCCATCCGCTACGGCAGGCAGCTCGCGGGAAAAAGGCGTCCCCTCACGCTGGTGATCGGCAAGGAGGAGGGAGCCATATGCGAAGGATTCGCCTCTGATGCTATCGTTGAACTGGTCAGGTCTGAATTCCCGGATCGCGTAATCCTGGTCGGGGAGGAGTATGGCCCCCTGATCTCGGAGTCATTGTCAGCGGAGATCCCCCTCGCATGCTGTGATACCCTTGCCGAAGGAGAAGCCCTTGCGCTTGAGGGTGCCGATGGCAGGGCAGGCATCGTGGTGCTGGCGGTGAAGACATGGCGGTGAATCCCATGAAATACATGCAGCCGCGCCCCAGTTCCATCGTTGCTGCCCTTTACACCGCACGTGACCTGGGAGTCGATGTGGCCATCCTGCACGGCCCTTCGGGATGCTCCTTCAAGCATGCCAGGCTCCTTGAGGAAGATGGCCTGCGGGTACTGACCACCTCCCTTGCAGACCATGAGTTCATCTTCGGGGGCCAGCAGTCCCTTGAAGCGGTTCTCCGGTATGCAGAGAAGACCTTCTCGCCGGGAAGGATTGCAGTGGTCGGGACCTGCGTGTCGATGATCATCGGCGAAGACCTCCAGTCCGCCATCCGGAATGCAGGCATCTCCACACCTGCCATCTCTGTCGAGATCCATGCCGGGTTCCCTGAAAATATCGACGGCGTCATCGCCACCCTGGAACCTGCGGCTGCGGCTGGCTGGATCAGCGGGGACGAACTTCTGCGGCAGAAGCGCCTCCTGGCAAGTGCAAACGAGGTCGAGAGGCTGCGTGGAGCAGCATCGAAACCCTATATCGAGCCTTCCCGGGGGGACCTCAAACACCTCGCTGCACAACGACTCCTCACCCTCGCGCAAAGCGGGAGGCGCGGTGTGGCGATCATGAACGCAAAAAAAGAGACCGCGTACATGTTCGCCGACGAACTGCTCGCACTCCACCAGACCTGCCCCATGGCGTCCATCACCTATATCGCAAACCTCGAGGACAGGGGCCTGCCAAAGGTCAGGGAGGATGCGCGCCGGATTCGGGAAGAGCTCCGTGAGAAGGATCTCGTGCCCGCCCTGTGCGGAGCACTCGACGAGTACGGGGCAGACGGAGAGACGCTCGGACGGCAGATACAGGCACTCTCTCCGGAATTTGCATTCATCGTGGGCGTTCCCCATGCGATCCCCCCGCAGTTCCTCCAGGGTATCGAATGCATCTCGGTGACCAACGGCCCCCGCCAGGTGGAGCCTCTCAGGGAACAGGGGCACTGCTACGTGGTTGTCGAGATCGACCTCCATCCGCGGACCCTGGGAGTCACGCATATCGTGGAGAGCGAGCTTGGTGCTGTGATACGGAGCATGGCATGAAGGCGCTGATGATCGCCGGCGACCGTTCCGGGAGCGGCAAGACGAGCATCTCGCTTGCCATCGCCGCACTCTTCTCCCGGAAGATGGCGGTCCAGACCTTCAAGGTGGGCATGGACTACATCGATCCCTCCTATCTCACCGGCGTTACCGGTCGCCCCTGCCGGAACCTCGACACGTATGTCATGGACGAACACCAGGTCAGGGCGATCTTCAGTCATGGATGCATGGGGGCCGACCTGGCAATCGTTGAAGGCGTCCGGGGCCTCTACGAGGGGGCTGAAGCCCTCGATGATACAGGGAGCAGTGCATCGGTCGCAAGGTGCCTTGGCATACCGGTGGTGCTGGTGGTGAACGCACGGAGCATCACGCGGAGTGCCGCAGCCCTTGTCGGGGGGTTCCAGTCATTCGATCCGGATATCCGCATCGAAGGGGTCATCCTGAACAACTTGGCTGGCGAGAAGCATATCCAAAAGGCCGCCACTGCCGTCGAGCATCATTGCCGCATCCCGGTGATAGGTGCGATTCCCAGGATGCAGGAGATGGAACTCGCGATGCGGCACCTCGGGCTGACGCCTTACCGCGAAGGTCAGGGGAACCGGGAGTTCCAGGACAGGATACGTGTAGTGACAGAAAGGATCGGTGAACACGTGAACCTCGACCGTCTCCTTTCGGTTGCCCGCCCCCCAACCTGGCAGCAGCATTCGCCGGACATCTTTAGGCCCGCGAATGTCCAGGACCTTACCATCGGGATCGCCTACGATGAGGCCTTCAACTTCTACTATGCCGACCTCTTCGACGTCCTGCACGCCAGGGGAGCCCGCACAGTCTGCTTCAGCCCGCTCTGTGACCCTCTGCCTGATGCAGACGGGTATATCATAGGCGGGGGATATCCCGAGCTCTTCCTCCCTGCGCTCGCAGAACAGGATGATTTAAAGCGCGATATTCGCGATGCCTCCAGAAAGGGTGTCCCTATCTATGCTGAGTGCGGAGGGCTGATGTACCTGACCGATGAGGTTATCCTGAAAGACGGGTGGCAGGGCATATCGGGCGAGAGGCGGTTTTCCATGTGCGGAGTTTTCAAAGGGACCACTACCATGCCCGCGAGGAGAGTTGTCGCTTACGTGGAGGGGAAGAGCCTGCCCGGCTCTCCGATGGGGGAATGCAATTTCAGGGGCCATGAATTCCACTATTCTGATGTATCGCTCGATACGGGCACGCGGTTTGCATATTCACTCACACGGGGATTTGGAATATCGGGAGGATCGGACGGTGCTCTCACGAACAGGACAATTGGGAGCTATACCCACCTTCATCCCGTGGCAAGCCTCTCCATGTTCTCCCATTTCCTCTCGACCTGCCGGATGCTGGTGAATGCCTGATTCAATCAGCAGGTAAAAAATACATGGAGAATAAAACATTCATTTCATGTTGATCTACATCGATGGGAAGTTTTACCCGAAGGAGGAGGCGAAGGTCTCGGTCTTTGACCACGGGCTCCTTTACGGGGACGGGGTTTTCGAGGGTATCCGGGCCTACAATGGCCGGGTCTTCCGCCTGCAGGAGCACCTGGACCGGCTTTTTGACTCGGCAAAAACGATCGACCTTGCCGTCCCGCTCTCCAAGGAGGAGATGTCACGCGCAATCATAGAGACCCTTCGGAAGAACAACTTAAAAGAAGCATACATCCGTCCCATTGTGACCCGCGGAGTGGGGGACCTCGGCCTCTGCCCCACCAAGTGCCCAAAACCGACTGTCATCATCATCGCCGTGGAATGGGGAGCCATGTACGGCGACCTCTACGAGAAGGGACTCCGCGGCGTGACTGTCTCGGTGCGAAGGAACCCCTGCTGTTCACTCCCCCCAAACGTCAAGTCCCTGAACTATCTGAACAATATCCTTGCCAAGATCGAGGCCAACTGCAAGGGTGGTGACGAGGCCATCATGTTCGACATGCAGGGGCACATCTCAGAAGGATCAGGCGATAATATCTATATCATCAAGAACGGCGTTATCCTGACGCCTCCCACCCTGAACAATCTGAGAGGTATCACCCGCATGGTCGTGCTGGAGATCGCAGAACAGCTTGGGATACCAGTCCAGGAGACCAACCTGGGATATTTTGACCTCTACACCGCAGACGAGGTCTTTGTCACCGGCACCGCTGCCGAGGTGGCCCCTATCGTGCTGATCGACGGGAGGTCAATAGGTTCGGGCCGCCCCGGCCCCATCACACGGCAGCTGATGGCGGCATTCAAGACTGCCACCGAGAGAGAGGGCACACCCGTCTACTGATTGAATATTTTTCCCGAGCTCCCGGCTCCACAACCCTTTTTACCGTGAACTACCAATAAAAAAGAGCAATTGCTGCTATAGTGTAGTCCGGCCAATCATGCCGGCCTTTCACGCCGGCGACTGGGGTTCGAATCCCCATAGCAGCACTCTTTCTTTCTTTCGCATCAGTCAGAGGACGCCACAATACCGTTCTTGTTATTTGCACAGACGAATATCATTTTATAATACCCATTCCAAACGCAGTTATCACATCCTGGATTATGACGCCATGTGAGAAGCCTCGATTCGAATCGTCCCGAATTCCTCTCCTGGCCGTTGCACTCACAACCCTTGTGGTCCTTGTTGTCACTGTCCTTGCACTTGAATCAGGCCTTACGATCATCTTCCAGAATGCCTATTATATCCCCATAATTCTCTCCTGTTATTATTTCCGGAGAAAGGGCCTTTATTTTTCTATCGGGATAATATTCGTTTATATTATCCTGTTTGCATGGACATTTCCCTTTCCCGATATCATTCTCCAGGGTGTGATCCGTGTCCTCTTCTTCCTCCTCATCGCACTCCTGGTTACCTATCTTTCCGAGATTATCCAGAAGGAAAAATCCAGATACAAGGGGATCTTCTCCACGTCCGAATCTGCTATCATGCTCTACAGGAAGGACACGCTGGGAGTAATCGAGGCAAATCCCCGATGTTATGAAATTACCGGGTATTCTGCCGATGAACTCTGTTCACTGACCATCACCGACATTTTTTGCGAAGGAGTGGAAATGACGCCGTTCTTCAAGGGAAGCGGACAATATTTCACGCACCAGGAAGCAGCACTCCTGCATAAGGATGGATCCGTGAGGATCGTTCTCTTCTCGACAGGCTCTGCGGAACCGGGAATCGGCACGGTCACCATGCAGGACATCTCCGGCCGCAAGCAGGCTGAAGAGGCAATAAAGGCGAGCGAAGAGAAATTCCGCATGCTCTTTGAACACAGTGGAGACCCCATCATGATCCACGGGATGGACGGTTCGATCGTTGACGTGAACTCGACGGCGGAGAAGCATCTTGGGTATTCCCGCGAGGAACTTGCCCACATGAACGTAAGGGATATCGATACCCCTGAATATGCAGCCCTGATCGGAGGACGGATACAGGACCTGAGGAGGTCAGGCAGAACTCTCTTTGAGACGGCACACAGGACTAAGTCGGGGGATGTGGTCCCCATCGAGGTGCATGCCACGCTCATCTCCTACAAGGGGAGCCCCGCAATTCTGAGCATCCCGCGTGACATATCGGAGCGAAAAAGAACTGAAGTCGCCCTCCAGCAGGCAAACAGGAAACTGAACCTGTTGAACAGCATTACACGGCATGACATCCTCAATTCCCTGACTGCATTGATGGGCTACCTTGATATCTCGAAGGAAGAGGCGCAGGATCCCCGCATAAGGGAATATATCGAGATCGAGATGAGGGCTGCAGAGTCTATCAAGCGGCAGATTGATTTCACGCGGGACTACCAGGACGTAGGGGTGAAATCTCCCGCCTGGTTCTCTGTCACCGCGATGATCCGGCAGATGCGCGACCGTATCGAAAACTCTGGAATTCAGATCGAGATAGATCTTCCTGATGTCGAGATATTTGCCGACCCCCTCGTTGAGAAGGTTTTTTACAACCTCATGGAGAATGCCGTCCGGCATGGCAGGGAGATAACGCGGATATGGTTCACTTCCGAAGACCGTGACGGCAATCTGGTCATATCCTGCTGTGATGATGGTGCGGGAGTCCCCGTTGATAAAAAAAAGGCCATTTTCAACCGCGAATACTTCCAGCACTCGGGATTCGGACTCTTCCTGTCCAGAGAGATCCTTGGGATCACCGACATCCATATCCAGGAGACAGGGATTCCCGGTGAAGGGGCACGGTTCGAACTTGTGATCCCTCCTGGGGCATTCAGGTACCCCGCAAGACCAGGAATCCCTGGTGCAGGTACTGACCGAACCTGATCTCTGCGCTGCTCCCTTGCATGTGGAGCCCTATAAAGACCTGTACTACCTGAAATTCTGGCACAGACCCGGGCAGGACAAGTGCGACGGATCCCTCCCTAGATGCAGGTGTTCTCTCTCATCGCTTTCCCAGCGTTAAGGAACAATTCTTCTCAAAAGCCTGCATACCAACTATCATACCTTGCCTGAAACATCTCACCGGGGCATGGCAGTCACTCCTGGCTCAGATGGCTTGGTGAACGGTGACCATTCATCACACTCCCCATGATCCCGGAGGTGACACAGGAGCATGTGACAGACAGGGCCATTCAGGGAGGATACCCAATGGAAGAGAAACACGGAAGATTTGTACAGGGGGCCTGGGTCGAGGCGAGTGCCGAGCAGGTTGAGCAGCGCGAAGAGGTCAATGCTGAACCAATCGATCAGCGGATTGACCAGGTATCTGCGATGGTCACGAAGTCTCTTTCCCAGGTAATTGGCCTTGTGCGGGACCTGGTCACGACACCAGAAGGGCATGCCCATATAGAGAAGCAGGTCAACGAGGCCGTCTCACAGGTAGAGCGGGCCATATCAGATGTACTGAAACCGGAACCTGGCGAGAACTCCAGTGAAGCAGGTGAAGAGAAGAAGAAGATCCCAGTCAATTAGACAGCTCCCCGCAGGAAGAATATTTTTTTTCTCCGTGCCTGTAACCCATACCTGTATTCGATGGAGAACAACTGGAAAGAAAGGCTCACAGCCTTCCTGAATCAGCCGTGGATCGGATGTACTGATCCATCCGAGCGCACCCTTGCCAGGTATTCCGCCGCGCTTACTCACCAGTCTTACCTGAAGGAGATCGAGCAGCAGCAAGGAACTCCTCTCTCTTGCGAGGACTATGAGAGACTCGAATTCCTCGGTGACAGGGTCCTCAACCTCCTTGTCGCAGAGCACCTATTCTTTATGGGACACGAAAGCGAAGGACACATGACCTCCCGCATGGAGGTGGTGAAGAACCAGCACCTTGGGGCAATCGTGCCATCCCTGGGTATCGGGTTCCCGGAGATGATACATGTTGGGCAGCACCAGCAGAGGACCACGAGGATCATCGCAGGCTCTTTTGAAGCGTTCATCGGTGCTCACTACCTCGAGAGCGGCCTTGATTCCACAAGGAGGATGATCATGCGCCTTATCGGGGATGATATCGCTTCATTCTCCCCTCATGACAATTACAAGAAGATCCTGCAGGAAGAGGTCCAGGGAACCCCGGGGATACTCCCCGTCTATATCCTGCACGATAAGAAGGGGCCCGACCACAGGCCTGAATTCGTCTATCAGGTTTTCATTGGCGGGATCCTGTGTGGAGAGGGCAGGGGAGGCAACAAGGCCGAGGCCACGCAGAACGCAGCCCGGAACGCTCTGCGCGCCCGTGGACGGCTTCCTCACTCTGGAAGAGAGTGAGTGGAAAGGTGCCACACCCTGCGTATCTCATGACATCGTCATGGGATGGCGGAGCACTTATCTGGTCCCGTGCTCCTACAGAACGTATACGGGGCTGTGTCCTGCTGATGTCTTGCAGCATGCAGTCTTCTCTCGTGAAGGGGGTTGAAAAGAGGAATGGCAAAAAAGATACTCGCGGCAGTGGATGGGTCCCCGCACACGCGCAACGTGATCAGTGCGGCAGTCGAGGAGGCCAGGTGTCATGGGGCAGAACTCCATATTGTCCACGTACTGGAGAACGCATGGGCAGAAGGTGACGTGGCCAGGGAGTTGGCCATACGCGACCTTGAGGAGGAGGCAGCATCACTCCTCTCATCAATGAAGGCAGAAGCCGAAGCACAGGGAGGAGAAGCAACCTTGCACCTCATCAGGGGCCACCCTGGGGACCGCATTGTGGACTGCGCGATTGATATTGATGCTGACATGGTCATACTCGGGTCATTGGGGATGAGCAAGGTCAAGAGGATGATAGCTGGGAGTGTCTCCTTATTTGTCGTGACCCATTGCCCGGTTACCACCATGGTGGTAAAACCTAACTCCTGAGAACGACCCCCCCACACTCCTGGCGGGGACACGGGCACACTCTCCTCTTCAGCAGGAGAATGCCCGCAACCCCTCCAGTGGGTATGAAGGCCGGCTCATGATGAGGCACTTTTCCTGCCATGCCGCGCGGCAGGCCGTCGTCTTCTTCTGCCTTCATGAGAGGAAGGATTTCATCGTAATGAGTGTAAAACTCTGCACGGTCACTCTAGGATGGACGTCGCGGAATCCCGGCATGATGGCTCCTCCCTTGGGCAGGGAATCGTACAGTCAGTAGTACTTGCAGCAATTGCCATGGCTGTCATCGATGGAATCGTCGTGAGCATCGCCCTTCCCTCGATCACCCGGGACTTCCTCGCGGATGTTGCCCTGTCCCAGTGGATCATCACCGCATACCTTGTCACCGAGACAAGCCTCCTCCTCATCTTCGGGAGGCTGTCGGAATACACGGGAAAGAAAACGCTCTTTTCCGCAGGGCTTGTCCTCTTCACCACCAGTTCCCTTGCATGCGGCCTCTCCGCGAGCCTTGTTGAACTGATTGTGTTTCGTGTCATCCAGGCAGGGGGCTCTGCGATGATATTCTCCATCAGCGGGGCCATTCTCTTCGAGACTTCAAGTCCGGGCGGACAGGCCAGGGTGATGGGATATATCGGGGCTGTCACCGCAGCGGCAGGAATGGCCGCGCCCATACTGGGTGGGCTGATCACTGATGCCCTCGGATGGGAGTACATCTTCCTGATCAATGTACCCATCGGCATAGTCGGGCTGGTGCTGTTCGCGCGCCATTTCCAAAAAAAAGAACCGCGCGAACATTCTGTCAGGATGGACTGGGCCGGGTCTGCATCCCTCGTCATTGCAATCCTGTTCCTGGTGCTCTTCCTTGTTCAACTTTCATCCACGCTCTCGTGGTCCGCAGAGGCCGGGTTCTATCTCCTCATTTCCGCCATTTCCACGGCCCTTTTCCTCTTTACAGAATCCAGGAACCCACACCCTCTTCTCGATCTCGCCATATTCAGGAGGCTCGACTTCACCCTCCCCAATCTCTCGATGGTCTGCATATACATGGCGTTTTTCATGCTGAACCTCATAGGTCCTTTTTATTTTGAAGGAGTAATGAACCTGAAACCATCCCAGGTCGGGCTCGTGTTCCTGATCGCGCCGGTGATCATGGTCATCGCCTCACCCCTTTCAGGGTGGTTGTACGATCGATATATTCTGCGCGCGCTCCCCTCGGCAGGGATACTGCTCACCGGCATCTCCCTTTTCCTGCTCGGGTACGCGGTAATGCTGCAGGATCTCCTGCTTATCATAATCCTCTTTATCCCCCTGTCCGTGGGCAGCTCGCTCTTTCACAGCCCGAGCAGTACCGATATTATGAGAGCTCTGCCTCTCACAAAGGCCGGCCTTGCCTCCAGTGTGAGTGCAACACTCAGGAACCTCGGAATGACCCTTGGTGTCTGCATCTCGGGAATAATGCTCACGGTGGAGCTCCAACGTGCGGGGTACAGCGGCCCGATCCAGGATGCTGCCCCTGGATTGCTTGCAGGGGTGATTGGTACCATCCTCTTCGTCGCCGCAGCACTGTGCGGGGTGGGAGCCGTGCTGTATCTTGCTAAGAACATGCTCCTCGACCGCAGTTGATGATCTAGATATTCCTGCGCCTTCTGTGCCCAAAGTACCGCACGAGACCTGGTAGGATGCTATTAAGATGGAACCACGCCATCTCCATTTGAGGAATGCGGGATGAAGATACACTATGTCTATGCCCACCCGGAACCGCGGTCTTTGAATGGTGCGCTCAAGGATGTCGCCATGGTTACTCTCGCTGAACGGGGACATGAGGTGAGAGTCTCAAACCTCTATGCAACCAGGTTCAAGGCGGTCCTTGATACGCAGGACTTCCGGATAAGGGCACGGCATGACCTCTTCAACCCCGCAGAGGAACAACTGCACGGAGTTGCCACAGGGAGTCTAGCTCCCGATATCCAGGAAGAGATGGAACGCGTCTCATGGGCGGACCTTCTCATATTCCAGTTCCCTCTCTGGTGGACATCCATGCCAGCCATACTCAAGGGGTGGTTCGACCGCGTATTTGCCCAGGGATTCGTGGTCGAGATTGCGCAGGGGAAGGTATACGAACATGGCCTCTTGAAAGGCAAGAAGGGGATGCTGGTAGTAACCTGCGGTTCTCCCAGTGAGATGTACTCCCCTTCCGGGGTTCATGGGGACATACGAAGGCATCTCTCGGTGATCGAACATAACATCCTCGAGTTTGCGGGCCTTGAAGTCCTCCCCCCGTTTCTCGTGTTCGGCGTCCCCTCGATTACCCCTGACAGGGCTGCCCTGGTCTTGAAAGAGTATGAACAGGTGCTCGCCGGCTTTCCTGCATGAACCCGGGGGAGCGGGTTCTCTTTCGATCAGGCTATTTTTCCTTCCTCTCCCTCGCTCTTTTCCTCGTTCGCTTCCCTTGAGATGAGGCAGAATATCCCGCCGATCAGCATCACGATATCGAGGGGGGGCAGCACACAGGAGATGATTGCAAATATCCCGGCCCGGGAAAAATCTCGGTTTTCTGTGGCATTGAGGGCAAGAAAACCGATAACAAGACCGATCACCTTGACCACGAAGAGCGGGACAAGGATAAGGAGCGGGATAGTCAGGCTTATTTCCAGGGCAAAGAAGGTCCCGGCGCCATACATGATCGCAGCAAGTACGCCTATGAACAGGAGCACGAGGATCCCAAGGATAAGCGAGACCAGGACGAGGATCTTTCCTATCTTGGCCTCGGCACTAATCCCTTCCACGTTCAGCATTGGATCTGCACCACATTAGGTGTCGGCCACCCGTCCCCTTGAAGCTATTGCCTTAGGGACTGCAACTGGTTCCTTATCATGTGTGATGATCTCCATGAGGTGCGCTGTATCCCCTGGTTCAGGTATCAAAAGCGCAATCACCCGTATCACCCCTCATCAGCCTGCCTTGCCGGGCAGAAATTGCAGATGGCGAACGAGACCTCCTTGTGCTTTTCCCTTACGGGGCAGAAGAAGAGTCCTTCCCGCTCCTCCACCTTCCCGCCACCCGGGAATGGTGTTCCCACAGGGTGCCCTGGCCTCTCCTGGACGAACATCACGTACCCTGCAAGGAGATAATAGAACATCCTGTGAAGAGGCGAATGAAACTGCGGGAGATATTCGGCCTTTGGATCACCCGCGTAGCATCCATCAGGGACCATCCTGAGATAGGAAAGATACAGTTCCCTCTCACTCAACGGCTCGTTCATGCCACTGAACTCCCCAAGAGTGCAGGTGGTGAGAAGCGAGTGGTGGGCATCGACGATCTGGGAGAGGAGATAGGGGCCCGCGGCATTCCTGTATGAAGGAGGGAGGCGATGCACTTCATGCCGGACCCTGCCCATGATCACCTGGAGATCGAAGAGAGAATAGGAAGAGACCTCCCTTGCGATGAGTACCCCCGCCTCTCCCCGGGTACGTGCTTCAGCAAGCCGTGAGCATCCCCTTTGTATGCGGTCAAATTCCGGACCCCTGTTCTGTCCCGTCATCAAATCCCTCCCCAGAAATAGAGATGGAATGGTATGGCCACCCCAGGCGGATGCCGGGGGGAATGATTGGAGAGTGAATTGATCCTCTTTCCAGAAAACCCCCGGGTCAGGAGTACCGCCCTCTCATCCAGAGTGCCACGAGGCAGAGGGCTGCGAGGGGTATCATGCATCCGAATGGCGCCGGGGTGGGAGCGGGCGTGGAGAGTGGGGTGACTTTTAGCTCGATCGCTTCCGTGGTCGGATGCGTGAGCATCCCTGGGGTGGCAGCCTGTCCTATTGGCGTGACGACCTGGAGTATGAAATTGGAGATCGGCTGCATCCCGGTGAGAGAGCCTGCCGGTGTGCAGGGACCGGCATCGGCCTCCCCGGTGAGGTACAGGATGCTTACGCTTGAGCCGTCATTCCGCCCGGAATACCTTGCTGACTGGCCGGAAGTCATCGAACGTTCGAGCACGGTGATTCCTCCACTCTTCAGTACAACCTGCGCGCTGAGAGCCTTGCAGACGGATCCGGTGCAGTGGTTGCAGTCAGGGGTAGTGGAATACTCAATCTCGTAATCTCCCGCAAGCGGAACAGGGATGGTGTTTGGATCGCCGAACAGGTCGGTGACCATCCACTGCTCCCTGCCCGATGAAGGGATGACACGCGCAAATCCTGCCCATGCACCTCCACTCGCCCCCAGGATAGTGGCAACCACCTGGTCGCCGTTCCGGAAAGTGTTGAAGATCCCCTCTTCGGGGACAGTCCCCACCACCTGTAGGGGAGTAATGGGAGAAAAACTGCAGGCTGCATCACCCCTGGAATAGTCGCAGAGATACTGGGACTCCGCCCGAATCGTGATGGTCCCGGAAAGGGGGTCAAGCGCAGTGATCCGTCCAAGGTACGTGATTTCCTGTACTGCTGCAGCCGCCGGCATCCAGAAGAGGGCGATGATGAGGAGCACTATGGGAACACAGGCCCTGCCGTGCGAAGATGAGAGATCTTGCGTGCGTATCATAATTATGTGAGATTATGTCGCGAGGCGAATAAAAAGCCACGTACCATCAGGGGGTGGTGTCAGATCCAGGACATGCCTCAGTTACCCCCAATTGAATGCGTTGCAGCGGCAATCACCCTCCGCTCACACGCTTTCGGGAACCGGTGTAAAAGAGGAGGGAAGAGCGGTCCCCGCACCGGCGGGCGCGGTGCTATACGGAAGTTTCAGCGATTGTACGCGGAAAAGGAGAGAATGACAGAATTCCAACCATGCCGACAGGCATGGGGAATCAGGTGGAGATCCCCGCTTTCTTGATGAGGTAATATGCCCCTGCGAGGCAGAGAACAATGAATCCCAGGCCCCAGAGTGTCGTATCGGAGAGGGGCATGTCAGCGTAGGGGTCAAGGAGGATGATCTTCCTTGCAACGGCGATGACTGCGAGGAGAACGATTATCTCAACATGTATCTCCTGCTTCTTGATGTACGCCTTGATTGTGTCCAGAAGTTCTATCCCGATAAGCACCAGGAGGAAGAAACCGAACACGTTCAGGATCTCGTGATGATCCAGTCGGAACGTATGGTCATAGAGGACACCTGCAGCGATGAGGATAACGAGTTCGATAACCGATACGAGGATAATGAATGCGAGGAGGATGATAAGGACGTAATAGATATACTTTTCAAATTTATTCAGGCGTTCAAGCATAGTATTCCATGCCTCCCAACAGACCCGAAAATCCGGTCATCCCGAGACGGCTCCCGGATTCCCGTCAACCGTGAAGCGCACTCCACCAACCACCCGGATTGGCGACCTGAGAGTGCATTTGCGTCGCATGCATTCGTATATGAACCCTCCCGGCCAATAAATCCTCTCTCTGCGAACGCTCCAGTTCCAGGCTCATGGAAAGAGCGAGTGAGACATGTCCCGATATTGCAGGATGAAAGGGATGGTGATCGTTTGAGGTTGTTTCATGGAATGTGGAGGCATCGGTGGGACAGCCCCCGGACACTTCCACCCTGAAACCTCACAATGAATATTTGTAGAAGAAGAAAGAGAGGTGTGCGTATATGAAAATGAACACACGAGTGCTCATATTCTTCTTTTTCATGTTCATCCTGGCAGGCATTCTTCCTGCCCAGGGGTCAGAGCCCCCCGCCACCGGGACAGGGTATTTCCTGGTAGAATCAGATCCGTCAGGAGCGCAGGTGATCTTCGACGGGCGCTTCATCGGCGTAACTCCAGTTACTTATCCTGTTGTGGTGACTTCAAGCCCTCCACACACCATCACTATCGCCGCGAGCGGGTATTATCCCCATACCACGCGGTACACGGTCAACCCTCAGCCCGGTGAGACCATCAGGGCGTACGCGGACCTGGAACCCAGCCAGTCATTCGGAACCCTTGTGATCACTTCGGTGCCCACTGGCGCGCTGATCACCATTGATGGCGGGAAAGGACAGCAGGCACCATGGACATACAAGGATATTCGTTCCGGCAGCCACCTGGTACAGGCTTTTCTCTCGGGATACGAACCATATGTCACGATCACCGATGTGCCTGCGGGCGGGACCATCACTGTTGAAGCGGCACTAAGGCCACTCTCTGACGTCGGGACCATGCAGGTCAAGAGCGCCCCCGGAGGAGCCGATGTCTACGTCGACGGCATTTACCGGGGATCGACGGCAACTACTGTCGGAAACCTTGCAGCAGGGTCCCATTTTACGCTCCTGAAACTCGTGGGATACCAGGACTGGTCAGGCCTCGTGACGGTCCGTCCAGGCCAGGTGACAATCCTTGACATCCCCCTGCAGGTCCAGACCGGGATGAACACAGGATTCATCCACATCGAATCAACGCCTTCCGGGGCATCAGTATTTCTTGACGGAATTTACCAGGGAGTCACCCAGGGGGGTAATCCCCTCGACCTTACAGGCATATCCCCGGGGGAGCATGTCCTGACACTCAGGCTGGAGAACTACCAGGACTACACCACCCGCGTACTGGTGCAGGCCGGAAAGACGGCAAGTGTACGCGCGAGCCTTGTTCCGCTCCAGGCACCCGCAGGGTCAGGAGTGGTACAGATCTCCTCCGAGCCCTCGGGGGCAAATATCTTCCTCGACAACCTGTGCATAGGTATCACACCCCTGACCATCCCCTCAATACCTGCGGGACAACACGAGATACTGATACGGCTTGACGGATACCAGGACTACCGGAACACCTTCAATCTCAGTCCCGGGCAGACTGCGCAGATCCAGGTGGCGCTTAACCATGAAATGCCCGGGATCCCGTTCCCCCTCTTCTCCACGGTCCTCGCGCTCATTGGTGCCGGGATCATCTTCCCGATAAGAAGATGGCAGAAGAGGTAAAACCAGCTTTTTTTCCAAAAAAACATTCCGTGCCCGGTTCATCCGTGAATCGGATACCGGGAGGTATATGAGAAGAGTGGTCTTTTTGTTTGCTCGCAAATTGCCGGCATCTCTTTTTCTCCCGGTATTCACTCGTGTTCGCCGGATACCCACCGTGAACCGTCGGCGGTGTATTCCTTCTTCCAGATAGGAACGGATTCCTTTATCCGGTCGATGATGTATTCGCATCCCTCGAACGCCGCCTTCCGGTGAGATGCACCGACTACGATCATCACGATATGATCGCCCACCGCGAGCATTCCGACCCTGTGGACGATATCAACATGGGAGACACCGAACCGGGCAATGGCTTGCTCACGGATTCGGGCGAGTTCGATCTCTGCGACTTCTTCATACGCCTCAAGATCCATCCTCTCTATCCCATCGTCCCTTACCACCCCAAGAAAACTCACAAGGGCCCCGAGTGTGCCTCTGCGTGCCTCCTGCAGGATTTGCCCCGGATCGAAATCATTCCTTGTAATTCTGATCGTACCAGGAATCATTCCGTCACCCGCCAGCTACAGGAGGGTATATTGCCACTTCGTCACCTCCGGTGACGGGGTGATCCTCCCTGTGCGCCCCTGTCACCCTCTCCCTGTTCACAAGGATGATGACCGAGGATTTCACCCTGCCACCGCTGTCCACAAGTTCGCCCATTCCGCGGGCATTTGACTGTCCCACGGCCATCATCACATCCCTGACCGTGGCCGGTTCAGGAACTGCAACCTCGAACCTCTCACCAAACAACTCCCTGAACCGTGCAAACGCCCTTACTCTGACATTGATCATCATGCACTCTCACCCGCACCGCACACCATGCACCCCGGATCCCTCACGAGCGGGATATGATCGAGCTTCCCGCACCTGCCGTCCCATACCACAAGGACATTTTTGGCCACCTCGCCCTCGCGGATAAGTATCTTGATCGCTTCGAGGGCCTGCAGGAGGCCGATGATTCCTGCAGTGACCCCGATAACCGAGGCATCCACCCCTTCAGGAGGGTGGGGCAGCGCACACTGGAGGCATGCGGTCTCCCCGGGAACCACGGTGGTCATCTGGCCGAAAAACCCGTTCACTGCGGCATGTACCAGGGGAATTCCCCGGTCGAGTGCTGCACGGTTCAGAAGATACCGTGCCTCGTAATTGTCAAGTGCATCAATGAGAAGGTCCATGCCGCCCGCCAGGCCTGATGCATTCCCGGAATTCACCGCCACGGGCAGTGCCTCGATCCTGATATCCGGGTTGAGTGCACGGAGCTTATCTGCGGCAGATTCCACTTTGAACCTGGAGATATCCGGTTCTGCATGGAGGATCTGGCGATTCAGGTTACTCCTCTCCACGCGGTCCGGATCGACCAGTCGCAGGTGTCCAACCCCTGCCGCTGCAAGGTACAGCAAGACAGGGGACCCGAGTCCGCCTGCGCCGGCAACACATACCGATGCATCGTGAAGGCGTTCCTGCCCTTCCTCCCCGATCAGGGGCAACTGGCGCGAATACCTTTCGCGCTCCCTCTTCGAAAGCATCAGGCCCTTCTCCCATATCATGCCCGGGAATTCAGTGTATTCGGGCAGTGTAGAGATTATATAGTCATCCTGGAACATAATGGTGCGTAACTGCCATCATGTAGGTGCACGCGGAAATGGATTTTCGAAGCGGTAAAAGACGATTCGAAGGGGAGAGTACGTCGCTGGATGCACTCAGGAGATACCTGAAAAAAGCAGGGGCGGCCGTCATCTCCTATTCAGGCGGAGTGGACAGTTCGTTGCTTGCTGCCGTAGCCGGAGAGACCATTCCAGGAGAAGCCCGATGCGTGATCCTCGACTCCCCCCTCGTGCCGAGGAGAACGATACAGGAAGCGAAATCCCGGGCAGATCTCCTCGGAGTCCCCTGCGAAGTCGTGCCGTTCCCCATACTCGAGAACAGGGAATTTTGCAAAAATCCCCGCAACAGGTGTTACATCTGTAAAAGACAGGGTTGTGACATCCTTCTTGAGAAGGCAGGAGAATATGGCATCGGGCACGTGATGGACGGTGTGAACGCATCCGACCTTGAGGAGATCCGGCCGGGGATAAGGGCGGCAGACGAGGCCGGGATCCTTCACCCGCTCGCTGATTGCGGCATAACAAAAAAGGATGTCAGGACGCTCGCAAGAGCCCGGGGGTTCCAGTTCTCTGATCAGCCGTCTACCCCCTGCCTTGCAACCCGGTTCCCGTACGGACATGATCTGACCTGCGAGGACCTGCTGCGGATCGAGGGGGCAGAAGAGTTCCTGGAAGAGTGCGGGTTCTTCGGTGTAAGAGTCCGTATGCATGGATACCTTGCACGGATAGAAGTCCCAAAAAGAGATATTGTCCGCCTCGCGAGGCGTGCACCAGAAGTTTCGCGGAAAATGAGAGGTCTGGGCTTCCATTTCTGCACCCTTGACCTCGAGGGCCAGAGAAGCGGGAGCATGGAAGACGTCTGACCAAAACCCCCGCCTTCGGCCGGGATGCAGGCGGCCTTGGGGGAGCGATATCCACGCCCCCCCATCACAAATGCCCGGAAAAGAGTG
This sequence comes from uncultured Methanolinea sp., assembly GCA_964598545.1. Taxonomy (GTDB): domain Archaea; phylum Halobacteriota; class Methanomicrobia; order Methanomicrobiales; family Methanospirillaceae; genus Methanolinea_A. The sequence continues at coordinate 26,423 of CAZRCH010000011.1, forward strand.
ATCACTCCCCTTGTGAATGCGTATCCGGGGTATGGACAGAAAAGCTGATGAGCACCCCGCATGATCTCCTCATCATAAGGGGTGTGTGTAATGTATGTCGGGTGAAACCGGTTTACCCGCGCGTGTACGAGCCGCAATGCTCTCCAGCGTGGGGAGGTACCGCGAGGCGCTCCTGCTCTTCTCTCAACGTGACATGGGGGATCCGCATGGACCGGATGATCTCGCCGCATGGGCATTCACCCTGAACAGGACCGGCCGTTTCAGGGATGCCCTTTCCATGTGTGACGATGCCATCTCCCTTGACCTCCACTGCTCCGACGCATGGTTTGTCCGGGGACTGACATTCTACTACCTGGGACAGTATGACGATGCCATCGCCTGCCTCGACAAGGTGCTCCTCCAGGACCCACGTCATGCGGAGGCCTGGTACATCAGGGGCAACTGTCTCTACCTGATTGGAGAAGTGGAGCAATCGGTATATTCATACGAGAAGGTCCTCGAGGTGGATCCTCGCTCTCCCAAGGGATGGTACAACAGGGGAGTGGCGCTGGCAGACTGCGGCGAGCATGAAAAAGCCCTCGAGTCTTACGAGGAATCCCTGAAGGAGAACCCTGGCCTTGGGATTATCTGGACCAACAAGGGGGTCGCACTGGCAGGCCTCTACCGGTACAATGAGGCCATTGACGCGTTCGACATGGCGCTTTCCCTTGACCCAGACGATGCCGCAGCCCTGCACAACAAGGGGGTATCTCTCTCGCGGATTGGCCGGGACGGGGAAGCCATGGAGATACTGGAAAGGACAAGGAATGCACCGAATCTACGGTCAGCGGGAAGAAAGATCTGGTAAGTTGAGATCCGGTGAGGGATGTGTGTCGGCACAGGTGCCGGGAGTGCGCCATGGCCATTCCCATCAAGGGCTATGACCGGTCCTTTCCCTGCAACAAGTAACTATAACATCCATTCCTTTCCCATACCCTTCTGTGGTGTCGGGTTCACGGCTCACCATGGAGATACCCCGTCTCACCTGCAGCCTTTTTGGTGCAATCAAGGCTGCGGCTACCATGAAAGACACGGTCATCCTCGTGCATGGGCCGAAAGGTTGCGTATACCACGTCAACTATATCCTGGGTCTTCGCGGTGACTGCCATTGCCCGGTCTATTGCACCTGCATGGATGAACACGACGTGGTCTTTGGCGCGGAGGAACGGCTGAAGGAAGCCATCGAAGATCTTGATTCCCGCAAGAGTCCAGAAATGATCGTGGTCCTCTCCTGCTGCGCGTCAGGAATCATCGGCGAGGATGTCCAGAACGCCTGCCGGATCGCCAGGACGAACGCAAAGGTAATCAGCATCGAGGCGGGGGGGTTTTCCAGCGATTATACCGCCGGGTACGCACAGACCCTTATTGCCATCATTTCGGAGGTCGCGGATCCTGCAGAATCGATGGAACCGGGGACCGTCAACCTCCTGGGGATGCTCAGGGCAGGGCCTGACCTCCTGGAGATCCGCCGCCTCCTCTCACTGCTCGGTCTCTCTGTCAGGGCGGTGATGCCTGCGGGTGCAACCTGCGACCAGATCCGCCGGATCGGCGCTGCATCACTGAATATCGTAATCTGCGAGACCGCAGGCATGCAGGCTGCCATACTCCTTCAGCAGAGGTTCGGGACGCCATTCATCAGGACGGTCTATCCTGTGGGCGCCGGGCTGAGCCGGGAATTCCTCGGAGATGTCGCCTCCGCACTCGGAATTTCCACAGTCCCGGATATCGCTGAACCTGCTGCAAGAGAGACTCAAATCCCTTACGGCGCAAGGATCGCGCTCTTCTCCGGACCCACAAGGGCGATAGCCCTCGCACGGTTCCTCACCTCCCATGGCATTTCCCCCGCGGTAATCGTACTCGACTTCGGGAACCCTTTCGCCAATGAAGTGAAGGGAGCGGCAGGCGACGAATGCACGGTCCTGATCTCTCCGCGGTGGGACGAGATAGAGGATACCCTGATAGCACATCGCATAGACCTGGTGCTTGGAGGACTGATGGAGCGTCCTATTGCCGCGAAACTTGGGATTCCCCTCATCGACGTCATGCACGGGAGCCTGTTGACTGCCGGCCCGCAGGGCGGGGCTTCCGTACTTCGGCTGATCAGGGAAAATACCAAACCCCGGATCGGCAGGGATTCTGCTTTTCCATCGCATGATGTACACGGAGAGGAGAGAGAATGAAATGGGATTGTTCCACGCCACGTGCAACACTTAAAAAGGGGGTAAGGCCTCCCTGCAAGAAGGGGGAACATCAGGACGATTCCTGCATCGTGATTTGTTCCATCTCGCCGGTGATCCGATGATATGTTACCATATGTTCCGTCACCTCCATTGCCTCGGGCCCGAGGAATTCGGCACTGGCAACATTTCCCGCTGTGGCATTGACCCTGAACTGAAGACCGGGAGCCCCAAGCTCATAATAGCCATCACTGTAAAAAAACCGGGTGAACAGGTAGTCGAATCCTGGATCCTGCAGGAATGACCGGATGCCCTCCCGTGTTCTCGAATAAACGAGTGTCCCGCGTATCTTTTTCATTGCATCTTCACCCTCGAACCCCGCCTCGATAATCCTGTCATGGGAGTGCTCGGCCAGGAAACAGCGGTTCTCTGACTGGAGGCGGACGCACCCTCCCTCGGTCGTGGCAGCCGATGCCCGGGGCAGGTAGCTGGCATTGTTCATGAAAGTTTTTACTGCCAGCAATGCCGGGGTATATCCTGGAATCTCCTCTTCCTTTACGTCATGCACCCGGTCTTTTGCGCCTCCCTCCTGGAGACAGCCGCTGGCTGCGACGTAAAAAATCTACGAAGAAGAATCCAATCAAAATACGGTTCATGCGTGTTAGGTATTTCTCGGTATATATCCCGATGAAAATTTCTGTATCGATGGCAGCTCCCACACGTGTCGTCCCTCCCATCGTTTTTTTAAAAAATGACGTGTCTGATATCTTACCGGGCCCAGGGGAAATTGATCCTTTTGAGGCACTCGTCTGCCTCCCGCGCCCTGCCCATCTCACGGAGAGTGAGTGATTTCTGGTAGTAGACAAACGCGTTCACTGCGTTCAGTTCGAGTGCGCGATTGAAACACTCGAGCGACTCTTCCAGCCTGTGAAGCTCGCGCAGTGCAATTCCCTTGCTCGCGATGACCCTGATATTCCTGGGAGAGAGGGAGAGGGAGCGGTCGAAGCATTTCAGTGCTTCTGCATAGCGCCCCAGTTCGTTCAGGCAGTAACCCCTGTCATTGAGCGCATACAGAAACCCGGGATTGACCGAGAGCGCGATATCGAAGCATTTTATCGCCTCTTCACACCGGTGGATCTTCCGAAGCGTGTAACCCTTCTTGAAGAGGACCATCAGGTTGTGGGGCTCCTGTTTCAGCGCCTCTTCGTAGACATGTAACGCTTCCTCGTGCCTTCCCATCTCGTAGTAAATATCTCCCATTGCCTCGAGGATTGAGGTGTCACGAGGTGTCGCTTCCAGGGCTTTTGAATACGCAGTTATCGCATCTTCATGCTTTCCCAGATTTTTTGCCCGCCTGGCACTCTCCAGCAGATCCATCTCCACCATCAATGTCAAGGTTCATTCCCCGCTATTTAAGATATTCCCTCAGTGCAGGCAGATCAAAAACCCAAAGCGATTGGCTTCACTCTTATTTCCGGGTGTGTTGATCGGAGATACCAGGATTCGGGCCCGCAGAAATTTTTATATAGTGAAACCTTGTATTCTCACATTGTAAGGTGGCATTCAGAGGCAGTGCGTATGAAGAGCCTTAGGCTTGACTTCATACCAGGTAGTTCCAACCCTTCCATCCTCCGAGTGTACACTCCAGGATGATCACGTATGAAACATTCTTCTCTCATCAGGGTGAAAATCCCCCTTCTGGCTGCCCTGCTCATCGTAACCGCGGGGCTTGTTCCTGTGAGCGCGGACGTCCTCCAGGCGAACTTTACCGCATCGCCTCTCACCGGTCCGCACCCGCTCAATGTACAGTTCAATGACACATCCGCGGGCCTTGTCACCTCATGGCTCTGGTACTTTGGTGACAACACTTCCACCAACCTGCAGGATCCACTTCACCAGTATACAGTTCCAGGAAACTACACGGTCACCCTCACCGTTGCGAACAGCACGGGGAGCGATATTATGGTGAAGCCAGGATATATCCTCGTTACCGATACGCCACCTGTGGCAGGATTCACCGCTACTCCCCTCTCCGGGCATATTCCCCTGCCTGTTCAATTCACTGATGCGTCCACCGGTGTGGTGACCAGTTACCTGTGGGACTTTGGCGATGGAAACACTTCCAGTGCTTCGAATCCTCTTCACACCTATCATGCACCCGGTTCCTATAATGTGAGCCTTATGGTCGCCAATGACGGGGGAAGCAATACCACATCCGCCGCACATTATATCACGGTCACCAACGCACCTCCCGTTGCATTGTTCTCTGCAAATATCACCACGGGGGTTGTCCCCCTCCCAGTCCTCTTTTCTGATGAGTCCTCTGGCGAAGGTATCAGCAGCTGGGCATGGACATTCGGTGATGGCGGGAACTCTACCCTCTCAAGCCCTGTACACACATACGCAACACCGGGAACGTATTCAGTCGCGCTGACCGTCCAGAATGACGGGGGGACCAATACCAGCACCAGGACCAACTACATCAGGGTATTCAACGAAGTCCCCATTACGGATTTCATGGCCGTCCCTACATCGGGCGGAGAACCGCTCACCGTCCAGTTCCATGACACCTCCCTGGGAAATCCCACCACCTGGCAATGGCAATTCGGTGACGGCGACATCTCACCATTGCAGAGCCCGTCCCATACATACCAGAACGCTGGGAACTACACGGTGAGCCTCACTGCCAGCACCTCGGGAGGGACCAATACCACGACCAAGGTGAACTACATCCGGGTATTGCAGCGTTATCCCGTGGCAGATTTCTCTGCCGTACCGAACTTCGGAGTGATACCGCTTGCCGTCAACTTCACCGATCTCTCCACCGGGACACCGACATCGTGGGCCTGGGACTTCGGCGATGGGAACACATCGAATGACCAGAACCCGATGCATACCTACGGATCTGCCGGAATCTACACAGTGAACCTCACGGTTTCGAACAGTTTCGGCACCAGTTCAATCGAGATCCCGGAATGTATCACGACTGGTGAATACCCGCATGCCGATTTCAATGCCACAAGGACGGATATATTTACCAACCAATACGTGGAGTTCAATGATCTCTCGACAGGCGATCCCACTTCCCACCTGTGGGATTTCGGTGATGGAACGAACAGCACATATCCCTGGGCATGGCACTGGTATTCAGAGCCAGGCAACTACACCATCTCGCTGACAGTATCAAACGAGTTCGGCAGCGATACCGAGATAAAGACTCACTACTTGTCGGTGTCCCCCCACCCGCCCGAGGCTAATTTTGAAGGATGGCCAAAGGATGGATCATTTCCGCTGACTGTGACATTCTACCAGTGGTCATACGGAGGTTATTTCGAGAACCTCTCGTACCTGTGGGATTTTGGGGATGGCGCCGTATCCACCAGCAGCGACTATGAAATGGTACATACCTACATGGAGGCCGGGGTCTATACAGTCACGCTCACTGTATCGGCAAATGGCCTGTCAGATACGGAAGAGAGGATCAATTACATCGGCAACTGGTCACCACCACCGCCTGTCGCAGGTTTCACCGCAACAACGAGGAGCGGGGATGCTCCCCTGACCGTCACCTTCCTCGACCAGTCAACCGGCTCTCCTCCCCTTTCGTATGCCTGGGATTTCGGGGATAACGAAACATCGACTGACAAAAACCCTGTACATACCTATGCCGATGCCGGGACCTACAACGTGAGTCTTGCCACAACAAACCCGGGCGGGAGCGATATCGAAATGAAAGAGACGTATATCGTTGTCGGCAAGAAAATCCCCCTGAAGGCTGATTTCACATCAAACGTGACCTCAGGTACTCTCCCACTCAGCGTTCAGTTCCTCGATGCCTCTGAAGGCGATCCCGTTTCATGGTTCTGGAACTTTGGGAGGGGATACTACTACCTGCTTGACAGCACTGTCGAGACCAGCGCTCTTCCCTACTATCCCGGTCAGGTATCATCGGAGAAAAATCCCGTAATGGTCTATGATTCACCCGGTAACTATTCCATCATGCTGACGGTAAGCAGGACGGGAGAGACAGACACGGTCCAGAAGGTTGACTACATCCAGGTTTCCCCGCCACCTCCGGTCGCAGCATTCTATCCGTATCCATCGGAGGGAGATGCACCACTCGAAGTAGAATTCGATGCGTTCATCCCCTACTGGTATTACTACGACGAATGGGCATGGGACTTTGGCGACGGGACAACCGCAACAGAAGATTATCCCTGGACAACCCACACCTACCACAACCCTGGCCTCTATAACGTAACACTGACTGTCAACAGCCATTACGGGAGCGACACGGCCACGGTGATCGACTGTATCAATGTCACGCAGCCGTCCCTGCCCCCTGTCCCTGACTTCGGGGCTACTCCCCTGTCAGGGAATGCGCCACTCGGCGTGGCCTTCACTGACACGTCGACGGGCGTTGTCACTTCACGCTGGTGGAACTTCGGGGACGGAACGACCGTGTGGAGCAATGAGAGCCCGGATATCGAGCATACGTATGCCTTCCCCGGCACCTACACCGTGTCGTTGACGGCGGGCAACGCTGCGGGCCAGGTGACATCGACAAAGCCAGGCTATATCAAGGTGTTGCCGTCAGGATCACCACCCGTTGCATTCTTCACGATGAGGCCGATGTCCGGTGTCGCTCCCCTGACCGTTTCCTTCACCGACCGCTCGATGGGGGCCCCGCTCGCATGGGAGTGGGACTTCGGGGATGGGACCACCTCCACGGAGAAGAGCCCTGTGCACACCTATACCGGAACCGGGACGTATACTGTCACGCTGAAAGTCCTCAACTATGGAGGGAGCAGTACCCACTCGGCCTATGTCTGGGTGAGGGCGGCCTCCGCTGTGTTCCAGCCCCCCACCACCTCCCCTTCGGGGACCGCCTCGCCGACGGTCACCCAAACGCCTGTTCCCCCCCTGGTGCCGGGACGGGTTCCCATCTCCTTTTTCATGATGAGCAAAAGCATGGGGTTTGCCCCGATGACCGTCCAGTTTACCGACATGTCCTTCAACGCTCCGGTCTCCTGGAACTGGGACTTTGGTGACGGCGGGACCTCGACCATCAGGAACCCCACCCACACCTATACCACTGCGGGAACCTATACCGTCACCCTTACCGCGCAGAACGCCGCAGGGAGCAGCACCTCGTCGAGGAAGGCTTACGTGAGATAGGGGGAAGAACAACATCCATTTTTTTTGAAAATTGTGAATAAACCGCAGATACATTGAGAAATACTGCGGAGAGAATGGTCTCGGGTTTTCAGGGTGAAAAAATTCCACAAGGTTGGTATTTTGAATCCAGGGAGTGGGATATCAGAAGGAAATTGACCGCACCGGATTACCCGCTAAAAAAAAAGACCGATAAAGGGTCCATTTTAGTCGTATTCAGGCACTTCCTCCAGGTTCAATGTGTTCAGGGAGTATCGTCTTGAGGAAGGCGATCCCTTCCGCACCCTGGCTTACTACAGCCTGAAGTGCCCTGTCAAGGTCTTTTACACAGAAGTCGGGGTAAAATGGATAGATATACCTGGAAAGGGTGAATCCCACCACCTTCCCATTTTCCAGGATCCTTGAAAAGCCAGTGAGAGGTGAAGTGAATGCTTTTGTGAGATCGAAGATGAAATGCGGGTCTTTCTTTTCATAATAGCCGTTCAGTGCATCCTGTTCCGGTCCTTTGGGGAGTGTGATCTGGAATGCAACGATGAAGTAACTCTTACCCTTCTGGTTCTCAATGAGAATTGGATAATCACCGAATTTCACCCAGAATCCACGGAACTCTCCTTCATCGAACTCCTTGACAATGGAGACATCTATCTCCTGCAGGTATTGCCGCAGTTCATTAATCGCCGCGGCATCCTCTTTCCTGGCAACAGCCCCCTTCATATAAGAGGGTTTCACCACAGGGAATGTTTAGTCTTTTGCCCGCCCGGAACTTCCAATGATTCAAACCCCCTGGTTCAATTATTATAAATACAGTATGCCGCATAACACTCATTGGCGCCAGGAAAGTGCATACCCGCCACCTGACGCCCGGGAAAGGCAGGTTGGCCATACCCGCACGGAATATGGCCTGATCAGCGTGTTGTTTCCCGAACGCAAGATGTAGGAGGTGAACACACATTGGAGTACCTGAACCGGAACCTCATACTGCCAGGGTTCATTCTGATATGCATAGGGATTCTTTCCCCGGCAGGAGCTTCACTGGTCACGGATTTCCAGGGAAATTCCGTCTATGACCCGCAGCTGGAATCCCCCCGATCCCTGGACGATCTTTACTCCTTATGCACCCTATCGTCCCTTCAGAAGGAAGGAGATTTGACCACGGCTCAAGATATCACGGACCATGTCAGTTCCGTCTCCCTGCCTCGTCCTTACGCAGAGGGTACCGTCTCTGCCTGGGTGAATCAGAATTCCATGCAGGGGAACGCAAACGGGGTATCTTCTCTGATCGAGTATCACCAGAAGGTGACCGCATCAGGAAAGATAGAGAAGTTTGTGTTCTCCGTGTCCTGTGTCCTGTAGCAGTCAAGGGGTCCCCCCGCAGGAAACTCCCTCAATACTTTTTTCCCGCCCCACTCACCACGGCGGCACGCCGTGGCATAGCCCTCCCTTCTTGAATCACCCGCAAAATTCCCCGATTGTCCTCTGATTCCGATCAACGTGAGAGAGGGATGAGAGCCGGAGCCCTGCGAGCCTGACCCTGTTCTTCGAGACGAGGGGCATGGCAAGATCCCTTGCGGCCGAGAGAATCGCACGCATATCCCTGGTGGGGCACGGAAGTGAGCGTGACCTGCTGAACGTCGCGAAATCTGAGAACCTTATCTTCACGGTCACAGTCCGGGCAAAGAGGTTTCGCTCTGCAAGGTCTTCGGAAAGATCGCGGGCCATACCCTCCAGCGTCTCAATTACTACCCCGGGGGAGTCTATATCGGTATCAAATGTGATCTCCCTGCTCATCGACTTGCTTTCCGAATGCTCCCTCACCTCTGAATCATCAATACCTTGCGCCAGTTCCCGGAGCGGGACAGCCCATCTCCCCAACACCCCCATGAGTTGCTGGATATCTGCCTCTGCGAGATCTCCTATGGTGGAGATGCCTCTCTGCATGAGGGCCTCTCCAGTCTTTTTGCCTACTCCGGGAATCCGGGATGCCGGGAGCGGGTAGAGGATCTCCTTAATCAGCTCCGGGGTGATCACGACCAATCCTCCGGGCTTCTGCAGGTCAGACGCGATCTTTGCCACGACCTTTCCCGGTCCAATTCCAATGGAACAGCTGAGTTGCTCTCTGGAGAGGATTTTTTCCTTGATCTCCCGTGCAATCCCCTCTGCATGTGGGAAGTATCCAATGTACGAAAGGTCAAGATATGCTTCGTCAATACTTACCTGCTCGAACCGTTCTGCATACCCCCGCAGAATGGCCATTACCCTTTCCGATGCCCGGGTGTAAACCGGGAAACGCGGGGGCAGGAATACCGCATGCGGGCAGAGCTGATATGCATGGGAGATGGGCATTGCGGAACGAACTCCGTACTTCCTGGCCTCGTAGGAGCAGGTGCAGACGACACCCCTTCCGCTCCCCTCTCTTGGATCGGCCCCGATTACGACCGGCTTTCCGGTGAGATCCGGATGCTCGCGCATCTCCACCGACGCATAAAAACTGTCCATGTCCACGTGGAGGATGATGCGATGGCCGCGACGCTTACCTCCGGGCAGGTCCACGCCTGGGTCGGAGTCCTGCAGTATTGGTTCCAGGGGTGGTGAAGGTACCTGGTCTCTCATTCCTTCTGCAGCTCCGGATCGAAACGAACAGGAGTGTGTGCATCCATCAACGACAGCTTCTTCTCAAGGTTCTTTCTTTCCGATTTGAGCTTCATGTTCTCCCTCATCAGCTTGTTGAGAGTCATGGTAAGGGCTGCATTCTCTTTTGCGAGGATCTCGATTCTCCGCTCGAGTTTCTCGACGTAATCCTCCAATTCACCAGGTTCCATAGAGGCTGACCCTGTCATCACACATCTCAATGATCCATTCTCATATAGTTTTGCATCAGGATAGCCTTGTGCCCGCACCGTGCTTCCTTCCAGCGGATCAATCACTCGTCGTGCAGGCATTTTCACATATCCCCACCAAGATCCTGAAGTTTGCAAAAAAATCACGTAGCCCCCCTGAATTTCGACCTGCAGGCATCAGTTGGAAAGGGCAACAGGGTATTCCCTCAGGGGCGATGGGATCAGGATGCCATGCAATGCCCGGACAGAGTACCCGCGATCTTCCAAAGCCACGATATTTCCCACAGAGTGCCCGTGGTTCGCGGGCGTTTCCCCGTATGGTGCCCCATCCGGCGGAACAGGAAAACTGCATTGAAGGTTTCAGGAAATGAAGAGGCTGTCATATTCTCCTTCACCTGCCACTCCAGGGGATGCAGAATCTGCGATCCGCGGCGTGGAAGAGGTGAGGGTATTGGCAAGAGTGGACACATCGTCTGGCAGGTCCCGGTCCCTGAAATTACGATATGCTTGTATTGATTCGTATGCATACCTATTTCATATGAACCCGAGTCATCAGACCAGCCTCCAGGTGCTCGATACCCTTGACCTCCTGGTACGGTACTGGAACCGGGCAGATATCCCCGCTATACTCTCGCACGCTGATCCGGGATGCTCGGGATTCGGCCCGGGAACCGCGAAGTGGTTCCATGGCCCCGACCAATTCCAGGTCTTTCTTGAACGGGAGATAGAACACCTCCCGGAACTTCGGCTCTCCGACATCCAGATCGAGGCGACGGGTACCATCAGCTGGGTTTTTGGTGCGTTTCATGCTTCTCCCAAGGGGGATTTTCCGCACCCGGAAGGCAGGTTCACCGCGGTTCTGAAAGGGACAGGTCACGCATGGGTGCTTGTCCACCTGCACCTCTCCTTCCCGGGCGGCCCCACCAGGTCCAAGGGTAGAGAGAACGGGATGTGAAAGCCCGGTCATGTGTCAGGGTGAGGGCAACTGCTGGCTCACGCAATGGATGGCACCCATTCCCCTGATCATCTCGCTGCATTCGATTCCGACCACCTCCCTTCCCGGGAAGACCCCCATGAGTGTCCTGATTGCGCGGGCGTCGGCAGGGTCACTGAATGTCGGTACCAGCACGACACCATTTCCGATGTAGAAATTGGTGTAGCTTGCCGGGACCGGGTCCGGGGAAGACCGTGGCATGGGGAGCGGCACCACCCGGAGTGGTGAGCCGTCATGGGCAGATGACCCGCGCAGTATCTTGTAATTCTCCCAGAGGATCTCGTAATTTTCGTCCGCCCTGTCCTCCTCGAGGGCGCACACGACGGTGTTTTGGTCGACGAAACGGGCAACGTCATCGACATGCCCATCGGTATCATCACCTTCAATCCCCCCCTTCAGCCAGATGAACCTGGAAACACCGAGGAATTCCCTGAGCACCTTTTCAATTTTCTCCTTCGTGAGAGAGGGGTTACGGTTGGGATGGAGAAGGCACTGCTCGGTGGTCATGAGGGTCCCGCAGCCGTCGACCTCAATCGATCCCCCCTCAAGCACCATGCCTGGTGCAAATGCAGGGATGTGCAATGCCTGTTCCAGGATCGACGGGATTATGTCATCGTGTTCCAGTTCGGGGTATTTGCCTCCCCATGCATTGAACCTCCAGTTCACCATCGCCAGCGCCGGCTCACGCTCGTGCACCAGGAACGTGGGGCCATAATCCCTGAACCACACATCGCAGTAGGGGTGGATATGAAACTTTACCTGCCAGCAATCGACGCCGCTCCCAGCAAGCAGCTCCTGCACGCGTGACCGCATCTCCTGGTTCCTGACAAGGAGATAGACCCGCTCCCGCCCCCGCAGTGCCCGTATCATCTCGAGGTAGGTGCGCTCGACCGCGGGGAGATCAAAGAACGTGCCATTGTCATGGGGCCATGAGAGCAGGATTCCCTGGTGGGGTTCCCATTCCGCGGGCATACGAAAGCCGCGGGTCCTGGGGGTGTCGCCCACCGGAAAACCCATACTGCCGGCAAGGATGCCGTAAGTCTCCGGGCGACGGTTCCGGAGAAATCCCCACCCTTCACGTACGAGTTCGTTTAAGGAGAGGTCAATCTCTGCAATCAGGACCTCCTCTCCCTTCCCTGCCTTCGCCACAAGGTTTCCGAACGCATCGCAGACAAACGATCCCCCGAAGAATGAAAGATCCCCCTCTTCCCCCACACGGTTCACCGCCGCCAGGTGAACGCCGTTTGCAATGGCGTGGCCCCGCTGGACCGTCTGCCATGCATCATGCCAGTCGCCCTCGACGGGGTCTTCCATACCACGGATTGTTCCGAGGGCTGTGGGATAGAAGATGACCTGGGCCCCCATCAGCGATACTGCTCTCGCTGCCTCAGGAAACCACTGGTCGTAGCAGATGAGAACCGCGAGACGGCCAAAGGGGGTATCCTCTACCAGGTACGAGGACCCGGGAAAAAAATACTCCTTCTCGTAATAATGCGGGTCGTGCGGGACATGCACCTTGCGGTAGACGCCACCAGGAGTGCCGTCCTGCCGGATAATGGCCGCTGAGTTGTAGAGGCGCCCTTCGTCTCCCTGTTCGAAAATGGGCGCGATGATCACGCCGCCATACTGCTTCGCAAGATGCCCGAGCACCCGGGTCGTCTCTCCCGGTATCCTCTCTGCGTACCGCCTCGCGTCGGCACCCTGTACCCTTGGAAAATAAGGCGCGGAGAAGAGCTCCTGGAGGCAGACGACCTGCGCCCCCCTGCAAAAGGCCTCTTCGATCATCATTACTGTCCTTTCCAGGTTCTCCTCCGGATCCGGTCCGGCGGTTGCCTGTACCAGTCCCAGGCGAATACGAGGTGATCCCTTCGCCGAGTTCATGTGGCTCTCCTTTTCGGATGAAAATCACTGCGTGATGCCAAATTCTTATGCCCTGCCGGGCGGTGTTCATTCGCATTCGGCATGAAAACCGCATCCACGGTATCCATCAGCGTGAGCGCGCTACCGAGCGGTCCCATGTGTGTTTCATTCTGTATGCATGCATCACGAAATCAATGATGTGATTCTTGTTGTCTCTGATCCTGATATTCCATATCTGTCATTCCCGTTCCCATCACCCGAAACAGCGCCAGTATGGTGAAAGGTTGGTGCGGAGTGCCGCGGCGTGCTCCCTGACCTTTGCATGGGCTGAAGGATCTCTTGCTCTTACCAGCCAGTCATGGTATCCCTCCGGCTCACGGATATTCGAAAGATCGAGGCCTGCCATCGCGGCAATGATCCCGAGGTTCGTGTACGGCAGTCCCCCCTCCACGCTGTACCCCCCCTCGAGTACCGCGACCAGTCTTCCACCGCAGAGATTTTCAGCCAGGTCTACGGCTTTCTTCATAAGGTCGGCATAGCCCCTCGCGGTGAGGGCAAGCCCCGTGAGCGGGTCGGTGAAATGGTTGTCCTGGCCCGCAGAGATGGCAATCAGGTCAGGGGAGAACTCCCTTGCAAGCGGAGCAATCACGCAATCGAAGAGAAAATGGTAGCTCTCGTCACCGGTCCCTGCCGGGACTGGCATGTTCGCGGTGAACCCTTCGCCTTCGCCTGAACCGATCTCGTCAACGCTCCCTGATCCCGGGTAAAACGGCCACTGATGAATGGATGTGAAGAGGACAGACGGGTCCTCGTAGAAGACCTGCTGGGTCCCGTCCCCGTGATGTGCGTCCCAGTCAAGGATCATCACTCTTCTGATTCCCTTCTGCTGGACGTGCCGGGTCATGATGGCAATATTGTTCAGGTAGCAGAACCCCGCACCTGTTCCCTGGCGGGCATGGTGTCCCGGGGGTCTTACGAGAGCAAATGCGTTCACCGCCTCCCCGGAGATTACCGCATCAGCAGCCCGGAGGGCTCCCCCTGCCGCGAGCAGCGCGCTGGAAAGGAGGCCAGGGGGAACGCTGGTGTCAAAGTCGATGAAACCCCCTCTTTTACTCGCCTCCTCCAGGAAGCGGAGGTATTCGGGAATATGCACCCGGGCAGCCGCGTCCCATGGGGCTTTTGCGGGCGTGAGGGTAATTATTTCAGGGTGGTCGAACAGGCCCTCTTCCCTGACCTGGTCGATGGTGTAAGAGAGCCTCTCACGCCGCTCGGGGTGGTCGCGGGACTGCTCGTGGAGGAGATACATCGGATGAAATACCAGCGCGGTCCTCATGGCGCCGCCGCCGTGATACCCGGGGCGATCTGGACCACCACGTCCGCGATGCGTGCGCTCCTGCAGGCACTCCGGATGACGTCATAGGTGTGGAAGAAAAGCACCTGCACTTCCTCTACATCGCGTGGATCGGCCCCTGCTGCCAGTGCCCTTTGCCGCACCTCTTCCCTGCACTGATCAAGCACTGCTTCCTCGTCACCCATCTTCCGCAGTTCCTGCGGCTCACCATTGAAGACCACAAAGCCCCGGCCCGAGTCGAACCTTGCATGAAGTGTGAGGCTGACTCTGGAGATCGCCACCCCCACAGCATTCGCACAGTCCCAATGCGGGGGGATTGTCACCGAAGTCCCTGTGCGACGCGCGATCTCGGGCACCAGGAACGGTGCGAGGTAGCCGGTGCCGACAAGTCTCCGTGCACCATGAGTGGCAACAGCCTGCGATACGCGGTTATAATACTCTTCCAGTACCTCAAAACCTGTCAAAGGGGTAATCCTTCGGGAGGAGTCGGCATCGCCTATCTCGCAACCCGTTACATTCAGCGCGTCGGTAAGGGTTGGCTGGTATCCCCCGAATGCAAGGGCATTTCCCACGCGAGTGGGACAAAGCCCCCCCTCTATCAAAGAATCACCGCCATAGGGGAGCGATTCTGCGGCGACGGCTCTCGTGATGGTTCTCTCTCCATCGGAAACGATGGTCTCCATCACGGGCTTTCCCCCGGAAAGGGCGACCAGATCTGTCGTGGTCCCACCGACGTCCACCACCATGCAATCCGCCACTCGGCTCAGGTAATATGCCCCGAGGGCAACCGCTGCTGCACTCGAACGATAGAGGACTGACGGATTCCTGACCGCGTGGTCGGGAGGAATAAGCCCCCCGTCACCCTTGAAGAAGAGAAAATCCCGATATACCACTCCGATCTCCCCAGCAAGGAGGGTGACTGACTCCTTGATTCGGGCGTTCAGCCTTGTGGTTGCCACCCTGCCTGGAAAGTTGAGGACGCCAAGATGATGACTGACAGATATCTTCTCCCCGGGGTATTGGTGAAGGGCACGAGCAGCCACCTCCTGCTCGAGGCAGGGGTTCCTTACCGAGAACTTCCCGGCAATGGCGAGGACGTCCCCGCGGACAGCGAGCGCTACGTCGACTTCTTCTCGATCGATACCCTCAACGATATCGCCCCTGTGGTTGACTGCACCCCGGATGCTGCCCGGCCAGAAGAGGCCGGGGCCGGGGATCAGGATTGTCTTCACCTTCATGGGGGGCCCGGCCAGCACCCTGTTGAGAGGAGTCGATGTGCTTACCGCGAGTCGGCCGGGTCTCCTGATGCCCCGCAGAACCTCACGGATACCAAGGGTATTGGGGACCTTGACCGAGGTGATCCCGTCGTCCACCATGGCGATATCTGTATTGGTCCCACCTACGTCCATCCCAATGAGCATTGCGACAGATCACCCTTCACCACTCGTTCCGCATCGCACCCAAAAATAATCTTTGGAATTTTCCCGGGAGATTCTGGAAATACTGACCGGTGATACCACCAATTCCCGGTGCCCCCAAATGGAAAGAGGATCTCCCTTAATATGAGACGTTATCACCGGGGCAGCCCGCGTTACCCTGTTCGGCGGGGGTACCCTATCCCCTCGAGGCTTTCGGCCACCTCGCCAAGTACGGAAGCGTCCTCGATTGTGGGGGGGATGGAGTATTGTTCGCCATCGGCTATCTTCTTCATCACGCCACGAAGTATCTTTCCGGAACGCGTCTTTGGGAGTCTTCTGACCACCACGGCCTTCTTGAACGAGGCGATGGGGCCAATACGATCACGTACCATCTGTACAATCTCCCGGATGACGTCCCCATTCTCCCGCTGCACTCCCGCTTTGAGGACCACGAATCCTACGGGAATCTCCCCTTTTACCTCATCTGCAACACCGGTAACAGCGCATTCCGCGACGTCCGGGTGCGAGGCGAGTACCTCCTCCATCGCACCGGTGGAGAGCCGGTGGCCGGCGGTGTTGATGATGTCGTCGGTCCTGCCCATGATCCAGAGATACCGGTCTTCATCGATAAAACCGGCATCGCCTGTGAGGTAATACCCCGGGTACGCGGAGTAGTAGGTCTTTTTACACTCGGCATCCTTCTGCCAGAGCGTGGTGAAGCAACCGGGAGGCAGGGGCAGGCGGACGACGATATTCCCCGTGATCCCTGGGGGGACCTCCCTCCCTCTGTCATCGAGGATGCGGACATCGTAGCCCGGCATCGCCCTGGTACACGACCCGGGTTTGACAGGGAGCGGCGATATTCCGACAGGGTTTGCCCCGATCGCCCATCCTGTCTCGGTCTGCCACCAGTGATCGATGACGGGTACCGAGAGGCGTTCCCGTGCCCAGGCGAGCGTGTCGGGGTCGCACCTCTCCCCGGCTAAAAAGAGGGTCCGCAGGTTCGAGAGGTCGTATTTCACCAGGTACCTCCCCCCAGGGTCTTCCCGCTTGATGGCGCGGAGGGCCGTCGGCGCGCAGAAGAGCACGTTCACGCCATGCTGGGACGCGACTCTCCAGAACGCGCCGGGATCCGGGGTCCCCACGGATTTACCCTCGTAGAGGATACTCGTGCCGCCGTACGCAAGGGGCGCGTACACGATGTAAGAGTGCCCGACCACCCACCCGACATCGGAGGCAGCCCAGAAGACCTCCCCGGGGGAGAGTCCGTAGAGGTATCTCATGCTCCAGAGGAGCGCGGCAAGGTGCCCCCCGTTGTCCCTCACCACGCCTTTCGGGATTCCTGTCGTGCCTGAAGTATAAAGGATATAGAGCGGATCGGTAGCCTGCACCTGGACGCATGCTGCAGGTGGTGCAGTATCCATGAAACCTTTCCATTCCCTGTCGCCTCCAGCCGTGAATTCGGCGGGGCACTCGGGCCTCTGCACGATCACGCAGTGCGCAACGGGGACCCCTGCGAGAGATACTGCCTCGTCAATGAGCGGCTTGTAGGGGATGATGCGGTTCACTTCGATCCCGCATGACGCAATGAGGATGACCTTCGGGCGTGCATCGCGGATCCTCGATGCCAGCTCCTTGGGGGCAAACCCCCCAAAGACTACCGAGTGGATTGCACCGATGCGGGCACAGGCGAGCATCGAGATAACCGCCTCCGGTATCATGGGCATGTAGATGACAACACGGTCCCCTTTCTTCACCCCGAGCTCAAGAAGTCCTCCTGCGCACCTCGCCACAAGTTCCCGGAGCTCGGCATACGTGTACCGCATCACTGTCGCCGTCACGGGACTGTCGTATATGAGTGCTATCTGCGAGCCTTTTCCCGCCTCCACGTGCCGGTCGAGGGCATTTTCGCAGGTATTGAGGATGCCTCCCGGAAACCACTTCACGAATGGCAGGTTGGAGGTGTCGAGCACCCGGTCATACTGCCGCGCCCACGAGATTTTTTCTGCCGCCTCTGCCCAGAATTGCTCCGGGTCACGGAGCGACCGGGTATATACCTCGTCATACCCGGTATACCGAATGCCAGACCCTCCCTGCCATGCTATAACACAACATGGAGTCATCCCATGCTATAACTGTTTTGTAATGCTTTGAGAAGGAAAAGAAGCCCGTAACAACCTTCTTTTATGTTTGATATGTAGACATAAGATCATATGAAAATATCGATCGCGCATTGTCCTCATCCGAAATGTGGCGCGCCAATGTCCCGAGCCTATGTCCGTGTGGGGGGTGCCCGCGGGAAGTGGGTGCCGATCGGCTGGTGGTGCAGGGAATGTGGGGAGACTCTTAAGGATGGAATAAAATAAATCAGGATTTATATGAGGATTGAGAATTATCATTCATGACTGAATGGTTTTCAATATCCGGTTATGTCGATATTATTGTTCAAGTTGCATTTGTAATAATCGTGATAATGGTCATTATTTGGTTATTGAAGAATTTATCAGGGATTTTAAAATCTTAACAAATCCCCCGCTTTTTGCATATTTCTCTCAAAGTTTTCTCTGTAATCGTCCTCTTCATCGTCTTCTTCGTCGTCATAAACAGGGGTGTTTGCCTTTGGTTTTTTCTTAGTGGAGGAGGATTTATTTTTTGAAAATCTCCTCTCATCTTCAACACCATAATTATATATTTTTTTAAACCGGTTCAAATCCATGTTTCCCATTCTTTTATTACATGTTGAACAAATAGGCCTTAAATTCCCAATATTATTTTCTCCTCCTTCACTTGATGCTATTATGTGTCCGCATTCCCAATTTGAACAATCAATCTCCCTTGGACAAATGAAACATTTCCCAATTTCTTTTTCCCCAAAAAACCTTTTCCAGACTTTTTCCCTTTTCTCCTTTGGTAAGGGTTGACGGGTTTGGTTATCAAATGGGATAATAAAATCACCCGCTGCACCTAACAACGAGATGTCTTTTTTCATAATCGTCATTTGGGGAACTGGATCAGATAAATGTACTCAAAATTATAATTTTTTAATTACATCTCTGCATTGCCCCTGGAAATCGCTTCTTTTCCCGTGCAAAACCATTTGAACACGCCCGGCACCCGTTCTCTTGGGGAGGTGAACACCTCGCATGCTTGGGAAAATCTTCAAGAGCGTCACGGCCTGGGCTAAGACCGGCGAGAAGTCCCTGCGCGAGTATGCCAAGAGCAAGGGCATGGTCGATGCAGAGAGCGCCAACATCGCCGCCGTGATCGGGTTCGTCGTGACTGCCATCGTCCTGTCCCTCGGCGTGATCATTCTCTACCAGGTAGAGAGTTCCACCCCGGCGATCCCGAACTCATCTGCCTGGGCTACCGCACAGACCACCCTTGCAACCACTACCCAGAGCGGGTACGGGCTGCTCGGCATCACCCTGATCGTCATGGCCGCGGTCGCCATCCTGGGAGCGCTCTTCGTGCTCATTCGTGGCAGAGAGGACTAACTTTCTCCTTTTTCTGGCCTTCCTCTCCTTTTTTTGGGAAAAATAGAAGGGTTCACCCCGGCGATGCGGGCGAGCTCTGCACGGGTGTCGATTGCTTCTGCAGATTTCTGCGAAAGCAAAACCCCGCCTTGTCCACACGCTTGATTCTCCTTTGCCCTGGCCGCGATGCGTTCACCCTATCAATGCCTGCTCACTGATTGCCGCGGGTTCTGACTCAGCGGGATAGGTCACGGCGACCACCGGCGCGATCTCCACCGTGCATCCGGGGTATTCGTCCTCGAAATAGGCTTGTGATGCTTGAGCATGTTCAACGAGTGCGTGAACACCTACAAGCGTTCCATTCACGTAAAGTGCATATCCGTTCATTCTCTCTCTTCTCCCGCCCCCGGTCAATCCGGGGACAATACGCGCTTGAATTCAAAAATAGATAAATCCGCGTAAGACAATTGTAAATCGGGATGCTTTACACTTTTTTCTTATGACAGACACGATGCGTGTTTGATGGCGGCCTGGTGAGCACATACCACACGGCATCTTTCAGAAAAATCTTATCTGTCACGATAAACGCCGAACTGCGCCCGCTGTATCGAGACTTCCGGCTATCAAGCGCCTGGGATAAGTTCATCCCCAAACTCCTTGCAATTTTCGGATCGGTCAGTCCATAATGCGCCGCAAGAAGTTTTGGGTTTACCGGCACCTCCTGGCCGGTATCCCCCCCGTGCTCCAGGAAATACGCTTCGATCATCTGATGGCGATCGTACTTGGTCGCTTCACCGTCTCGGACACGCTGTATCAGTGCTTCACTCACCATGAAAATTTTCCTCGTGCTTTTGGGTTTTTGCCGGTTTTACGCCGGTTAATTATCACAGTTTCCCACCCCCGTAACGTGCGTCAATTAATTTAAACCACCATCGGGTCATGGCGCGGACATGACCGCTTTCACACACCCCCCTCTTCCCCCCATTCCTGCTGGTCATTGATACCCTCGCTGGTGCTCTAGCCCGGCCATCTGCGAGACCGTGGCCGCTCGCTTTTTGTCGCCGCTGTTCTGCTTCTGTGCGGGTCCGTCGTCGTCCGCGTCGTCGTCGTCCGCATCCAGGAAGAGCCCGCAAAGGTCGGGATACTCCCTTAAGAGCGTGTTGTAAAACTGAATCTGCCACCAGACAGGATACCTGTCGCACTCTGCCAGTATCGCGTCTATGAGCCCGTGCGGGACCCTTCCATGCTGCGATAGGTAGAGCCTGCAAATCTGCAGGGGTCCGTCACACAGGAGCTGCAGAACACGGTCTTCAGGCATGGGTATCACCCCCAGCCTGGTCCTGGTGCACCAAGGTGGCTTGACCTAATGCAATCAGGGGTTTGGCGTTTTCATATGGGAGAGTTACGATCTCCCCTGGCCTGCCCTGATAGGTCTCACCATCCAAACCCATGAAAGGCTCCAGGCAACAATGGACACGGACCCGGACATAGGAGATTGCATGTCCGACTTGTCCGGGTTTTTCTTGAACTGGTGTTCCAATATGAGAGATTGAATCGTGTCCAACACGTCCGGGTTTTTCGATCCCACTTATAGGTACTTTTTTCTGTACTTCCACCTCTCCCCTGCGAAGAGAAGAAAAAAAGGCGGACAAGTCGGACGAAGTTTCCTTTTCGTCCGACTTGTCCGGGTTTTCCCTGGGTTGTTTCCAGGTTATCCCCCGGTAGATATACCGCCTCTTGCCGGTAGTTTCCCTGGTTGACTGAACACCCGCTGTCTGCATTCGGAGTGTGAAGGCTGTAAGAGTCTCACATGGTAATTTCTTCTTTACAGCATATGCCTGATACTCGCCATATACCACATCTTTCAAGAGATACCCCTCGGGGGCCTTCTCCAAATACTCGGAGAAAAACCCGATAATTGAAGAACTGGCCCCGGTCCAAAGAGTTTTCATCTCTTCGGGGTCCATTCTCATGAACTCTCCCTTCTGGATTTTCTGAACCCGCTCAAGAACGAGGAGAAGAAAAGCAGACATGTTTTCCTCTTTAAAGAAATCTTTTTTCCAATCGGGGTTCATAATAAACCTGTTTCCAAACAAGAGAATGATCCACCGTGACCAGAATGCAGTATCTTCAATATCCCGGGTCAATTCCGGGGGAGTATTTGCGGTGAATACGAGAACGGGAGTTAAAATCGCGTTATATGCCTCCTGATACTTCTTCTCAACCTGGATGTCCTGCCCGCCGGTTAGAATCTTGAAGGTTCCGACCATAGTAAGAGGGACCGCGGGAAGGTCATCCTCCAAGTTGATAAGTCTCCCAATCATCGGGGAGAGTGCGAATTGATTTCCGCACAACGAATGCAAACCAACGCGGGAAATATTTTCTCTCCCGATCAGCGCGGCCAGTAATTCCAAGTATGTTGTTTTCCCGGCATCGGGGGGGCCTAGAAGCAGATATGCGGCCTTATAGACCCCTCCCCACAATTGGGGGAAACACTGTGCTGCGATTTGAACGAGAAAATCCTTCTCTTCCCCCGCCCACTCTTCAAGGACGGACAAAACCATTTCGGGGTTAGCCGCTGGGTCATATTTGACCGGCAGCTGATACGTGAATAGTCTTTCGGGGGAGTGTGGAAGGAGATCCACACTCTCGGGAGTCACGCGAATAACCCCGTTTCTGACCGGAATTAGCCCGGTCTCTTTGTTAAAGGGATAATCCCGGTGTTGGTTGATTGTCAGCAAGTAAAAGAGAATATCCCTCACTTCACGGGAAATGGAGCCTTTAAAGCCCACTGATTCGCAAATTCTCTTAATTTCCGTCTGGATTTCCCCGGAGTTTACCCGGTATATCCCCGTCTTGGGGTCGTAAATCCAGACTTTCCCATTGAAAACGACGGTGTTTAACCGCCTGTGAAGGTGTTTTGCGATCTCGTTGTGTTCCAGGTAGATTTTCCCGCCTGGCCCCTCCCGGTGAAGTCCAAGGATCTTCAATCGCTCGAAATCCTTCCGGTCCTGCTCCATCCTGGTGCACTGGTCGTCAAGCTCCTTTAACCGCGCCTGGTCTGCCCGTTCCCGGTCCTCCTGCATGAGCCCGTCTATCAGCTCATCGTTTGGAGAGGTGCTTTCGTCGGGGGTCATGGTGCACCCCGTACGAGCGGGTAATTTTTGATTGCAAATTGGGCCAACTCTTCGATGTCCATTGTCGCGAATCCATCTGGCCATGGTATCCCCCGCTTGGCC
>CAZRCH010000012.1:0-4141 GCA_964598545.1 uncultured Methanolinea sp.
AGTGACCAGGTTTCATTCAAGGTTTAGGAGGGTCAACAATGCAGAGTATCATCAATGATGCCCAGAAGAACTTCGAAATTGAACGGGAGATGGCGAATTCCTCCAGCTCAATAGATGACGAGTTCATAGGGCAACCCCGTATCGTAATCATCGGCTGTGGCGGCGCAGGGAATAACACCATCAACAGGCTGCACCACATGGGTGTCTCGGGCGCTGAGACCATCGCCATCAACACTGACAAGCAGCACCTGGATATGATCCAGTCTGACAAGAGGGTCCTCATCGGGAAATCCCTGACAAAGGGCCTCGGTGCCGGCGGCTACCCCGACGTGGGCAAGAGGGCCGCAGAGATGGCACGGCCCACCCTCGAGGCACTCCTGGAGAACGCCGATCTCTGTTTCATCACCGCCGGAATGGGTGGCGGGACTGGGACTGGATCTGCTCCGGTAGTGGCACAGATTGCCAAGGAGCAGGGAGCGATAGTGGTAGGGATGGTCAGCTACCCCTTCCAGGTCGAGAAAGCCCGGCTTATCCGGGCTGAAGAAGGACTGGAAGCTCTGGCCTCCGCAGCCGATTCTGTGATAGTCCTCGACAACAACAGGCTGAAAAATTTTGTACCCAACCTCCCGCTCGGACAGGCGTTCTCAGTGATGGACCAGCTCATCGGTGAGACCGTGAAAGGGATCAGCGAGACGATCACCCAGCCCTCGCTGATCAACATTGACTACGCTGATGTCAGGGCAATCATGAGCAAGGGAGGTGTGGCGGTGATGCTGGTCGGGGAGAGCAAGCAGCAGAACAAGTCGGAGAGCGTGGTCAGGGAGTGCCTGAGCAACCCGATGCTTGACATAGACTATCGCGGTGCAACCGGGAGTCTCATCCACATCACCGGCGGCGGGGACCTCACCCTGCAGGATGCAGAGGAGATCGCCTCGTCCCTCACCTACGAACTCGACCCCCATGCAGATGTCATCTGGGGGGCCAGGGTAAAGAATGACATGGAAGGCAAGGTCAGAGTGCTCGCAATCATGACCGGGGTCCAGAAGGGAAAGATCATGGGGAGCAGGGTCTCCTACAAGACAATCCTTGAAGACCTCGAACAGAAGAAAGTGAGTCCCAAGGCACCCCAACTCCCGAATAACAGGAAGGCACGTGACCAGACGGCAGGAGGTACATTACTCGAGTGGGTCGGATAGAACAGAAACTGCACAAACCACCTTGAATCACACAACTGCCAATAATGAACGGGCAGACCCGGAATCGCAGGGTCTCCTGTTCCCCATACTATTTTTCCTTCCTTCGATACGAACCTGGTTTTTCTGCCATCCCGTTCTCTGCCGGCGAAGCACCCCGGTGTGATATCCCGGCGAAACCATTAATAGGATACATACCGTGTAAATAATAGAAAATCACCGGGTCCCACGCACCCGGGATTACCAGGAGAAGGGTGGCTGAAAGGGAACCTGCTGGTCCCCTTCTGGAATCGGGAGTTGAACACGATGGACAGCCGTATGAACAAAGGCCCCGGCACCTGCTGTGGCGCTTTTTTCAATGGAGCCGTGGAAAGCATGAACGAAGACGTTCTCTCCACGGAGTGCTCCGGACAGAGGCAAGATCTCCAAATTTCTGTCAGGGAGGTCCATCCTTTCTCTGGTATATTCCCTTTTTGCGTGGAATGCGGGCATTCCGACGTGTGCGTCGAGGATGGAAGAGCATGTTGAATGAACTGATCGAAAAACGAAAGAAGATTCTTGCCGAGTCTGAACAGCACAAGAACAGAAGGAACGAACTCAACGCCCTGGCCAGCAAATGTGCGAGGGAGCGCAACACGCTCAACAACCAGACCAGGGAATACGTTGAGGAGGCGCAGAAGAATAAGGAACTGCGCGACAAGTACAATAATGACGTCCAGGCCATCAAGGACGAGCGCAACCAGATAAACGAGCAGGCCAACGCGTTCTTCGAAGAGATCGAATCCTTCAAGAAAGAACATGGCGGCATGCGGAACAGAGGCTTAAAAGAACTCCAGAAGCAGATTGAGCACCTCGAGTTCCGCCAGCAGACCGAGGTCTTCTCCACCGACAAGGAGCGCGAGTTGATCGAGAAGATCAAACAGATGAAGGAGTCGGTGAGGGAACAGGAGGCGGAGCTCGAGCAGAACAAGGAGATCAAGGCCAAAATATCCTCTGCAAGGGACCTCCGAAAACAGGCATCGGACCTGCATGCAAAAGTCACCGAGATGGCGGAACTTGCACAGAAGCACCATGACTTTATGGTTGACTTCTACCGGAAAGCCGACAAGTCGAGAGAGGAGGCTGATGCTGCCCATAAAAACTTCGTAGAGGCACAGGAGTCAGCTGACGCTGAGCATAAGTATTTCATCGCCTGCCAGAAGGAACTCCGCGACTACGACAAGGTTATCTCAGGCCTCCGCAAGAAGACCAAGAAAGCGAAGGTCACAAAAGAGCAGAAGGCCGTGCGGAAAGAGGCTGAGCACCTCTTCAAGATGTTCCGTGCAGGAGAGAAACTCACTACTGACGATATCCTGCTCCTGCAGCGTTCAAAACTCATCTAATTCCTTTTTTCCAGGCCCTGCAAGGCAATCATTTAATAGATATCTTGCGCTTTCTATATTGATGTACCAGGGGCGCACGCTTGTCCTTTCCGTGGACCGTGACGATGATATCGGTTTTAAGGCCAATATTCAGAGCCCGGTGATCGGGCGTGAAGCATGCCTGTCGGCTGCGAATACCCTTGGACTTGCAGACCCTGAAGATTCAGACGTGAACGCCATCTTCCAGGCAGTCAAGATCTATGACGAACTGCTGGCAAAGGGGGAGGAGGTGGAGGTGGCGGTCATCGCGGGAAACCACATGCACATGATCGAGGGAGACCGGAAGATCGCCGCATCCCTCGCGGAGGTGATTGGAAAGACCGGGGCCTCGAACTGCATCGTGGTCACCGACGGTGCGGAAGACGAGTTTGTCATCCCTGTCGTCCAGTCGAAGATCCCTGTCTCGAGCATCCGGAGGGTTGTGGTCAGCCAGATGCCCAACCTTGAAGGCACATACTATATCATCAAAAAACTCCTCAACGATCCCAAGATCGCAAGACTGGTCCTGGTCCCCCTCGGCCTTGCAATGCTCCTCTGGGCAGTCGCCTACCTTCTGGACAGACCACAGATTGCCGCTTTTATCGTGATCGGGGCAATTGGCATCTACCTCCTCTACCGGGGACTCGGAGTCGACGAGATATTCGAAGGATTCGCACATGCACTCCGCACCTCCCTCACACGGGGGAAGTTCTCCTTTATCACCTATATTGCAGGGATTCTGCTCGTGATCGTGGGCGTGATCATGGGGCTCATGAACCTTCTCGTCTATTATGCAGAGATAGGACTCCTCCTCTACTTCCTCATCTTCATGTACGGCGCTGTCCTGTGGCTTGCCCTAGCAGGAGTGGTCTCTTCGATTGGAATCATTATCGACAACTACTTCTACGACCGGATCGGCCTCGCAAAAGTGATTGTCTTTCCATTCTTCATCGGCGCGGTGGGGCTGATCACGTATGGGGCCTGCATCTATGCAATCTCGATGAACAATATTCCTGATTTCCCCTACAGCACCAGCACCGCGGTCCAATATATCTTCTATGGCACACTCGGCGGACTGATATGCGCCCTGTCGGGCATCGGGATCCAGTACATGGTGAACAAATACCTGGCGACACGTGAAAGCGGGGAGATCATCGAGGTCGTATAAACCGAACAAGGGACCATTTTCCCGCTCCCCCCGGATACTCGTATATTACTGTGAAAAACGCATACGCGATTTCCTATGAAAATGCATCCGGCATTTTCATGCGTCGGGCCTGTTGCAAGACGCATCATTCTTCTTTTCATTTTGTATGTTTGTGCCTCGATGAGGATCATGTGATTTTTTTTACAATGGAATCTGCCGGATTACCATCACAATGCATGAAAATCTGTCGGATATCATCCGGCCGTCCCCCTTCTTCCGGGAAATCCTTACCACCGCCTGATGTCCAGGCCTTTCCCATCAAGACAGACGAGGAAGAAATTGGGGACCCCACGTGCATTCTCAGCGTCAGTTGCAGCGAGAATAAAAATACTCAAACCCTG
>CAZRCH010000012.1:4241-46193 GCA_964598545.1 uncultured Methanolinea sp.
CCTCCACTCAGTCAGGGTTAGAGGCCCAAACCCTGCCTCCACTCAGTCAGGGTTAGAGGCCCAAACCCTGCCTCCACTCAGTCAGGGTTATCAAAATACCCGATCCCGTTCGGGATTATGTTGGTAGAACAGAACTCCCGGGATATCTGGGGGGTGGTGATTCGCAGGGTGGGGATGAATACATTGAACTGGTGTGCAGGGAACCAGTAGATCCCCCTTCCATAGTTGTAGGATACATCGTTGACGACCAGGTTTGCCCTGTTCATCTCGATCTCCACCACCTCTGCCTCTTCATAGTTGAGGACTTTCAGGATCCGGTTCCTGAGATCCTGCTTGCCCAGGAGGAGAACAATCAGACGGGTCGGTTCATCGAGGGAATACTGGACATCGATATTGGCCTTTCCCTTCTCCAGGGTGATGTCCACGTTCTGGATGGTGATGTAGCCATATTTATCCTCGTTTGCCGCGACTACAGGGAGTATGAATGACAATATGCACACCACTGTAACTGCGATGGCTACGCCTCTCATTCGAGTATTATATTAGAACCTGCCGGTTATATCTTTTCTGGTGGTGCACGCCACCCAATTTACAGGCATTTTTTAGCCGGAATAAAAAAACAATTGCAATTTATTGGTTTTTTTAATGCATCATCAAATGAATGGCGCAGCCATACTCCCACCCTTCAGGACAGGGGATAGCTGCCGGGTTCCTCCTGCAATTCTCCAGACCACGAGGTATCCCCAACCTGCGGCCCATTGCAGGGAGACCGGATGGCCCGGCTCATCCGGCCGCGGCGAGGACTATCTCGATACTCGAGACGTTTGTCTTCCCGCTGTCGGTGTCGATGATCTCCGTGGACGTGATGATCTCCTTCTTCCCGACTCCTTCCAGGAAACGGTTCAGGGCGATCTCCGCCGTGTCCACCGCCCTTGATATGGCCTTGCCACGTGCCTTGATCGAGACTTCCTGTGCACCGTTGTTGAACTGGGTCACCACAGCCAGGACATAATTCATGACCGGCTTGTTCCCCACGAATACTGTGTTGTCTTTTAACATTGAGAGGCACCTTCAGAGATACTTCCTGGTATGGATCAATTCTGCGTTGAGCACCGATGCTCCTGCTGCTCCCCGGATGGTGTTGTGGCCCATCGTGACGTACCGGATACCTTCCCTCACCCTTCCCACGCTGACCGTCATCCCGTTGCCCCTGTTCCTGTCAAGACGCGGTTGCGGACGATCCTGGTCTTCCAGGTAGAGGAGAGACTGTTCTGGCTGTGTCGGGAGGCCCGAGATGGGCGGGACAAACTCCCTGAATGCATCGCGGACCTTCTCTAACGGTTCGCGGATGTCTATCCAGATTGCCATCGTATGGCCGTCGATGACCGGGACGCGGTGACAGCTTGCACTCACCGTAAGAGGCGCGGGGGACACCACACCTCCGTCAAGGCGTCCCAGGATCTTGAGAGTCTCGGTCTCCATCTTCTGTTCCTCGGATCCAATAAAGGGGATCACGTTGTCATAGATTCCCATTGCAGGAACCCCCTGGAATCCGGCACCCGAGATGGCCTGCATGGTCGCCACCCGGATATCGTGGAAGGCAAACTGCCGCAGGGGTGCAAGTGAGAGGCACATCACAATGGTGGAGCAGTTGGGGTTCGTTACGATAAACCCGTCTCTCCCCGCGTCCCGCTGGGCATCTATCAGCCCGAGATGGTCAGGATTCACTTCAGGGACCACCAGGGGAACAAGAGGATCCATCCGGTGCGAGCTGGCATTGCTGCAGACACCGAGCCCGGCATCTGCACACGCGGTCTCAACCTCCGCCGCAACCTCTGCCGGAAGGGCGGAGAAGACAAGGTCTACGTCCTTGAGGCTCTTCACCCCTGTGGTACGGATCCTGATGTCCTCAACGCTCTTCGGGAACGGGACATCGAGCCGCCAGTTCACGACCTCTCCATACCGCTTCCCCGCACTCCGGTCCGACGCAGTCAGCGCTGTCAGGTTGAACCAGGGATGCTGCGCCAGGAGCTGGACAAAACGCTGACCAACCGCTCCCGTGGCACCAAGCACTCCGACATTGATCATACGTAAAAAATAGCTGTATCCCTGGAGTTATTAAATCGTTTGATTTTATTCCAGATGAATGGCCTCTGACGGGCATACGTCCACGCAGGAGCCGCAATCGACACAGAGGTCCTTGTCAACCTTGGCCTTTCCGTCCTCCATGCTGATGGCTGCTGCCGGGCATTCGTCAACGCAGGTCTCACAACCGGTACATTTCTCTTTGTCAACAACTGCTGTCATGGTTGCACGTATCCAGCATAAAACTGGAGTATAAAAAAAGAAATAGGTTTCTATTTGGGTATTTAGGCCCGGATCACGCCAGCCCCAGCACGTTGTTCATACCATAGATCCCGGGTTTCTTTCCCACCACCCAGCGGGTCGCCATCAGGGCGCCCTGCGCAAATACCGAGCGGTCATATGCCCTGTGGGAGAGCTGGATGGTCTCAAAGTTGCCGGCAAAGATGACCGAATGATCTCCGACGATATCTCCTCCCCGGATGACATGGACGCCGATCTCGCTGCCCCGTTCCCTCATGCCCTCGCGCCCGTATAGCTTCTCCCGCTCACCAACCTCTTCCTCCAGGACCTGGAGAATGGTCTTTGCGGTGCCGCTCGGCGCATCCTTCTTGTACCGGTGGTGGGCCTCCAGCACTTCGATATCATACTCCGGCAACATCCTGGCAGCCTGTTTGAGAAGCTGCCAGAAGATATTTACGCCGATGCTGTAATTGCTTGAGATCACGGCCGGGACGTGTCCCTCGATCGCCCGGGACATCTCTGCCCGCTGTTCGGGTGAAAAACCAGTGGTTCCGACAACGAGCGCTGCGCCATGGCCCGCGGCAGTCTTGACGTTCTGTACCGCCGCACCCGCCACCGTGAAGTCGATGACCACGTCAGGCTTCTCCTCTGCAAGGAGCGCACTCATGCGGGCTGCCTCTACAACCCTTGCCCCGAGGAGGTCTCCTGCCCTCACATCAACGCCTCCGACAAGTTCGAGGTCGGGAGCCTCGTTCACCAGTCTCCCTATCGTTGTTCCCATCCTGCCCAGGGCGCCGCATACCACGACTTTAGTCATAGGTGGAGAGGACCTCCGCGAGTTTTGCCGTCTTCTCGGCGTCGAGTTCATCCAGGGGCAGCCTCGGAGGTCCTCCCGCCATCCCGCGCAGCTCGACCGCCTTCTTCACCGGGATTGGGTTGGTATCGATGAACATGGCCCGGAAGAGAGGGGAGAGGGTGAAATGCATGTCCAGCGCAGCATCAAGATCCCCGTCGCAGAAGGACTCGAACATCGCGACCATCCGTGCAGGCTCCACGTTTGAGGCAACCGAGATGACCCCGGCACCGCCGAGTGCAAGGATGGGAAGGGTGATGTTATCGTCGCCTGATATCACCTGGAAGTCTTCGTCAAGAGTCGCCTCGATGATCCTTGATATCTGCCCGATATCCCCGCTGGCCTCCTTGATCGCCACGATGTCGGGATGACGGGCAAGCTCCGCCACCAGGTCGGGGGCCAGGTTCTGCCCGGTTCGACCAGGGACGTTGTACATGATCACCGGGATATCGAGGTCTGCGAGGGCCGTGTAGTGTTTCACGAGCCCTGAACGGTTTGGCTTGTTGTAGTACGGGCTGATCACCAGCACGCCGTCGGCACCCATATCGCGGGCGGCCTTCGTGAGCCGGACTGCCTCGGCAGTATTGTTGGACCCCGTGCCGGCAATGACCGGAACCTTCCCGTCAGCCACATCGATGGCTACCTCTATCACCTTCTCATGCTCTTCAAATGTGAGGGTCGCAGATTCCCCCGTGGAGCCGCAGGGCACGATCCCATGCACCCCATGCGCAAGGAGGAACTCGATATTTGACCTCAACCCTTCGATATCCACGTCTCTCGTGGAATTTCGCAGAAAAGGAGTGACGATAGCCGGAATAACTCCCTCGAACATACGAGAGAGGTATTCAGCGTCTTTTGGTATTTACCTTTCTGGTGATATACCCGGCAACCCGGTTCCTCACCCGTTTGCTCTCGATATTCGTGACCTCGGTGATGGTCTGCTTGTTCTCGTCGAAGTTGTTGGAGAACCTGGTCCCGTGGTGGGTCAGCAGCTCAATTCCAATTGCCTTGATGTAGGTGGGTTTAATTCCCATGTGGACATTCCTCTTGGTTATTCTTTATTCATACGCGCCGAGACTTTAAGAATGTTCTTTACGACTGCATCGGGGTTCTCCCCGAGCAGCCTTATCATCGGCTCCTTTCCCACCGATCCAAGGTCATAGATCACATCAGGGACCCCTTCCCGGCAGCACGAGGCCACGCCCCAGTCCATGGTCTTCACCCCGGGGGGCTCGGAAGACCGGTCAAACGTGCAGACCTCGAGGAGCATCTCCTCAAGCATCCTGACAGTTGCGGGAGAGTAGCATATATTTGCGGCGCACCTGACCTGCGGATCGAACCGCATGGCGGTGAGCACGATGCGGGCCACGTGATCGCTGGCCCCGAACGATACTTCCCCCACGGCATGGGGGCGCCCCGATAGTCGCACGATACGCCCCTCAACCGCCGCAACCTGTCCCGGGTCACGTGCCGCAGGAAGGGCGTATGCGATGTTCGATCCGACTTCGGGTATCAGGCGAACATCCATTCCGAGGCAGAGACTGCGCACCCCTTCCTGCAGTGCGCGCAGTACCGGCTCTCTGTCATCACCCGATATGCTCATCATTATTCCATGCACCCTGCGGCGCTATGTACCTATCCTTCACTCGTCTCCCTACACAAGGGAACCCAGGGAGAAGATAATGATATCATGAAGGACGGAGTACAAATACGCATGGATGCACGGATACTCGATATACTCTCTGCCGTGGTCAGTTTCATCGTCCTGCTGGTCTTTCTCCTGGTGCTCCCCGCCTTTCTCGAGCCGGGAATCGCCTACCTGCTCGCGATAATCGTATTCATCCTGACCATGAGCGGGGCAGGTTTCTACATCAACAAAGCCATCAGTTAGGTTTCCCTCTCTTTCCCTTCTTCCTGCTCCGGTAATAGTTGAGCGGGTGGTTCACCTTCTCGCATGATGCGTCCGGCCTTACGCAGAGCCCGAGAGTCCGCATTGCTGCGCATGATGGCGCGGTGTACTCCGTTCCGGTGCCTCCTCTCCCCGAGATATGCTCAACCTGGTACTGGGTCTTGCCCACGTCGAAATCCGGGGCCCTGCAGTAGAGCGTGATGATCTGGGTGCTGTCCATCCCGATGTTGTGCAGGAATGCAGTGAGGGCAAACCGGCCCGAATGAGTGATATTCAATCCACCCGAAAGTGCCGAGACGATCGCCTGCATGCAGGGGGGGAAGCATGACTCGTCGACTTCCCCGAAGTCATCGAGCATCTTCTGCTGAAACGCCTCCTGTATCCGGGACACATATGGTGCCAGGTCTTCGCAGAGCGACTGGGGCACGTCCAGGGGCAACTGGGAGAGGAGGGTCACCCTGATCTGCTCTTTCAACAATTCTTCCGCCTCAAGGGGCTCGATCCTGACTCGTCCCTCGTGCACTTCCCTGTTCACCAGTCTCCAGCGCTCCTCCCTCATCCCCGCGGTAATCTCGACGTACCGGGTGACGGGAAGGGATGACTCTTCGAAGGAGAATCCCACCTGCGCCGCGACATAAGAGGTCTTCGTTTCGTCGTCAGCCTCCAGGAAGGCGTACGCCCGCTGCGCCTCGTACCGCGTGAGGCGATCGATCAGCGCACGCTCCTTCCCGCATGACACCAGGATCCTTGCGAGCGCGTATGATGATACTTCGAGCCTCACTCCAAGGTTGTCGGAGGGGACGGAGAAGCTTCCGATATCGGAAGGGTGCGCCGCATTGGAGAGCGCGCGCTGCACCCGCTCTACCGCGTATCGTATCGCAACCTTACCGGCGCTTGACTGGAGGAATGTGTCGACCGATTCATGGCTCTGCAGCATGAACTGCTGGGATTCCTTCAAAAAAGGGTATTTTGCAAAATCTCTTGTCTCAAGGGAGACCCGCATCAATCTGCCTCAATGCGGGGTGCCAGCAGGTACTCCACATACCCATGCCCTCCCGCAATGTAGAAGGCAAACTTGGCAGGGTGATCGATGCCGAGCGAGACCTCCACCTCCTCCGCCCTGCTCATCACTTTGCCCATGTCCTTGAGGTAATCGAGAGAGAAGAGGGAGCGGGCCTCAATCCCGTTGAGGAAGTTGATCTCGCTCTTTCCGAACTCGCGCCTGATATGGTCGGTATCCCCCTCAGCTGCCATGAAGAATATCTGCTGGGCAGGATCGATCCCAAGCGCGATCTTATCGGAGACCACTGCCGCGGCCTTGATGGAGTTGTAAAGGTCATTGCCGGAGAGGACCACCTTGCCCGGGAGGTCGATGTTCGGGGGGTTCGGGTCTTTCCTGATGGTGTTGGGGTCAAGCAGGGTGATGGAGTAGCGGTACCCTTCAAAACTCACTTTCAGCTTGTGTCCGTCTTCGGGGAGTTCCAGGCTGATGATGTCATTCTTCCCCATCATCCCGAATATATTCTTCAGCTTGGCGATATCAAGCCCAATCTCGCCTTTCGTCGACTCAAACGCAGAGAAAGCCTCTTTCTTCAGCGTGAGGGAGACCATGGCCACGTTGGCGGTATCGACTGCACGGGTCGAGAGCCCGTTCTCATCGGTGTGGAGCCGGCATTCCGTGACCAGGGCTGAGATGGCGTCGATGGACTCTTTGAGAATATCTGCATCAATCGTTGCTTTTAACATCGTACACCCCGTATATATGTAATTATAAACTACGCCATCAACGTTTTAATGATATCTGATTTCATCCGATCTTTCCGGTATTACGACGGTGGATATTACTATGGGTTCACAATGGGGAAGGGATCGCACGTATCTGCGGGCAGTCCGCGAGGGATACCGGTCCCGGGCCGCCTATAAACTGCTGGAGATCCAGGACCGCTATCACCTGATTCGGGACCACGACAATGTCATCGACCTTGGGGCGGCACCGGGGAGCTGGCTCCAGGTTGTAAGGGGCCTTACTGACGGCCATGTGGCAGGAATCGACCTTTCCCCCATTGCCCCGCTTGAGGGCGTAACCACCCTCGTTGCGGACCTCACAGACCATGATCTGCGTGAGAAGGTACGATCTCTCCTCGGGACTGTCAACGTCGTCATTTCCGACGCTGCTCCGAAACTCTCGGGACACCGGAGCTACGACCAGGCAAGGGCGATCGGCCTTGGAGAGGATGTGCTCGCATTTGCATGCGACGTGCTGAAGCCGGGGGGAAATCTCATAATAAAATCATTCCAGGGAGAGGACTTTTCAACTCTTCTCGGGCAGGTACGACAGTATTTCTTCTCGGTGAAGACCTTCAAATGCCGGGCTTCCAGAAAGGGGAGCAGCGAGATCTACATTATTGGAAGGAACTTCGTGGGGTACAGGAGTGAGACTGAAGGATCCCTTTAACCGCCCGGTCAGCAACCTCCGCATCAGCCTGACACCGGCGTGCAACCTGCAATGCATATACTGCCACGCCGAGGGAGAGAAAGACCCAAAAGCCCCCCTCTCCCTTGAAGAACTCGCTGAGATCATGAGGGTCGCAGCAAAGTTTGATATCGGAAGCGTCAAGTTCACAGGCGGTGAACCATGCCTCCGCGCCGACCTTGCCGATATTGTAAGGGCCGTCCCTGACCGCATGGAGTGCTCAATGACCACCAATGGGACGCTCCTTGCCGATATCGCATTGGACCTCGCCGATGCAGGCCTATCGAGGGTGAACGTGAGCCTTGACAGCCTGGACCACGATACCTACAGGAAGATCACGGGGACTGACTGCCTTGACGACGTGCTGGCCGGGATCGACGCCGCCATCGAAGCCGGGCTCACTCCCATCAAACTGAACATGGTCCTCCTGAAGGGCAAAAACGAACACGAAGTCGATGACTTTATCCGGTTCGTGAGGGGGAACCGCGACCTTATCCTCCAGGTGATCGAGCTGATGGAGTTCCGGGACTGTACCAATCATCATGAACTCAAGGATCTCGAGGCATGGCTCTCCCGCAACTCGCAGGAGATTCTGACCAGGAGGATGCACCACAGGAAAAAATACTGCATCGACGGGGCAGAGGTGGAGGTGGTGAGACCCCTCCACAACACCGAGTTCTGCGCTTTCTGCAACCGCCTCAGGGTCACCTCGGACGGAAAACTGAAGCCATGCCTCCTCCGTACGGACAACCACGTCGACATCCGCGGAAAATACGGCGAGGAACTCGAGGCGCTCTTTTGCGAGGCGGTTCAGCGGCGGGCTCCCTTCTTCAGGTAAAAGGGCTGTCCTCCTGTTTATTTTTGTGAAAACTGGAAAATTTGCCATTTCCGGAATATATTTACTCCCCCGAGTCTGAAATTTCACCATGAGTTCGGACAGCGAATACGTGCACGTGCTCGAGCACCTCTATGAAAAGTCCCTTATTCTACATGATGAGACCATGTGGCACCCGGTCCTCTCCTTTTATTTCATGGATGCCCTCGCACACCTCGACTACACGATCAGCCTCATGGCCTACCACTACAAGTCTCCCCGTGTGATGATGACCGGCGAATACCTGCGGTGCAGGGTCGACCAGGAGAAGCTCGGCGACCGCCCAAAGTTTCCGGCGTTCGTCAATTGGCTGAAGAGGGAGCACCCCGAACGGTTCGAGGCGCTTCCCACTCTCTGGAAGAGGGTCTATGACGAGGGTGACGAGGCGCGCTACATGAGCTTCCGGATCGTCTTTGAGCGGGACAGCAGGAACCCAATACGCCCCCATATCTACCGCTCTCTGATCGAGGAGTTCTTCAATGCTGAATTTTTGAAGGGCCTTTACCAGGACGCCTCGCTTGCAACGCTGTTTGAGGAGTTCAAGAGAAAGGCCGGGACCACCAGCACCCTATGAACGTCGCCGACCTCTGTGCTGCCCTCGTGAGAATCCGGAGCGAGAATCCCCCGGGAGACACCCGGGACATCATCGAGTTTATTCGTGGTTTCACCGATTCCCTCGGAATTGCCACGCGAGTGATCAGCAGACCGGGAGGGAGGGACAACCTTGTATCTCACCGGGCGAATGGGAGACTCCTCTTTTGCGGGCACGTAGACGTGGTTCCTGCACTGGATGACGGGTGGACCGTCGACCCATGGGGTGGGGCACTCAAAGAGGGGAAGGTCTGGGGCAGGGGTACCACCGATATGAAAGGCGGATGCGCCTCGGTTCTTGTTGCCTGCAGGGACTTCATCGATTCCGGCAGGAAACTCCCTGCTGACCTGGCATTTGTCTGCGACGAGGAGACGAGCGGAAAACATGGCATCCAGGCCCTCCTCGCCAGCCATTGCCTCGTTCCCTGCGATACTATCGTTGCCGAGCCCACACCCGACCACTCCCCGAATGTCGGGCAGAAAGGGTTGATGCGCCTCTGCTGCAGGTTCAGGGGGGAGCCTGGACACGGCTCTCTCTACCCCGCAAAAGGGGTAAGCGCAGTGATGGAGGCGTTTGCGCTCCTCGATTTCATGAGGGAGCTCCACGGGCGGGAGTATTCCCCGGCCGATCCCGCGCTTGCCCGGATCATCACCGAATCGTCTACAATCCTTAAAGAGCTCTTCGCGATAGAGGATACGAGGACAGTCCTCTCCCATGTGATGTACAATCCGGGGAAGATCGAGGGCGGCGAGAAGGCGAACATCGTAGCCCAGCAGTGCAGCCTCGAGCTTGACCTCCGCATACCATGGGGGTGCAGCCTTCCTGACCTCCTCGATGAGATCCGCCGCCATGCTCCACGCGGGGAGATCTCGGTGACCAATATATCGGATCCGACCATCACGCCGCCCGACTCACCACTCGTGACCCGCCTCCTTGGGGAGATAGAGAAGGTCCACTCCGGCCCCGCGAGGCCCATCGTCCAGTGGGCTGCAAGCGACGCCCGTTACCTGCGAAACGCCGGGTTCCCGGTTGTGGAGTATGGTCCGGGCGAGATCCGGACCCTCCACGCAATCGACGAGCATGTCACCGTGGAATCTCTCGAGAAGGCGGCCTTGGTGTATGAAGGGATGCTCGCGCGCTATGCAAATATGTGAGTGTGGCGCCCGGGAGGGGATGGGTTGGAAGGTATCCTGGCCCGAATGAGGATCTGACCTGCGCCCCCCACAGACTCCTCATCCCCTTGCCCCTTCCTCACGGTTTAAAAGATCACCGGCACATCATTACGTTCGTGGTGAATCGAAATGCCGAACGGAGGACCAGGTATGGGGATGCAGAGGAGAGGAGTCCCTCCCGAGGCCTGCATCTGTCCGAAATGCAAGAAGGAGTATCCAAAGACACGCGGGGTTCCCTGCAGGAGCCAGACCTGCCCTGATTGCAGTATTCCCCTCATGGGAAAGTGAAAAACCCGGGCACCGTCCTCCTCTCTTCCCGCATGGAAAGGTGGACTTTTGCCTGCAGTACCCAGTATGCTGCCCGGGACAAAACAGCGGGAAGGTCCCGTCGTTGCGGCAAGAAAATCCATGTGGGTTAAGAAGGAGAGGGAGAGTTGCCGGGTCTCCTGGAATGCTGATACAGGAGTATGCCCAGGAAGACCGGATACAGGAGATCCATATACATTACCGGGCCGGCATTGTTGATCGACACGTCACCGTGGACGACCAGTTCGTAGACGTGCCCGATACCAGCTCCAATCGAGAATATTCCAAACGCGATCACGGTCGCGGTCCAGAACCCTATCGACC
Organism: uncultured Methanolinea sp.; assembly: GCA_964598545.1. GTDB lineage: Archaea > Halobacteriota > Methanomicrobia > Methanomicrobiales > Methanospirillaceae > Methanolinea_A. The sequence continues at coordinate 15,070 of CAZRCH010000012.1, forward strand.
TGAATTTCAGGCAGAGCAGCCCGACGACGCCGATCGAAAAATCCCACATCCCAACCTCGCGCTGGAAGGGGCTCCCCGGAGGCCACCCGATGGACGCGGCAACCTGGTCCGGAAACACCAGGTGTCCGAACCCGGCATAGAGGTAGGAGAGGCCGAGGCCGATGGCAAGCTGCCACATGAGAAAGACGCGGAAGATTGCCGTCCGCTCCTGACGCTTCCACCAAATGTGCACGAGAGCGACGATCGCACCAAGCACCGGGAAGAAGACCGGCCAGATGAGGTCCATGAGTGACATGGTGATCACTTGAAGGAGGGAGATAAATAATAATTGCCTCACTTCCAAAATAAGGAATGCGGCATCTCTCTTCCTATTAAAAAGAGAAGTCTCAGTGTGGATATGGTCTCATGTTTCCCAAAAGAGCCACGATTTCAGCGTTCGGGAATATGGAGTAAAATGGAGCACCGGTCCCTTTACTCTTCCCGGAGCATCCGATCGATCGCCCTTGCCGCCTTCTTTGCCCCACCCATGGCAAGGATGACCGTCGCAGCGCCGGTGGCAACATCGCCTGCGGCAAATACCTTCTCAAGGGAGCTCCTCCCCTCTTCATCGACCACGATGTTTCCCTTCCTTCCATAACCGATTCCCTCAATCTTTCTTATCAGGAGGGGGTTTGGTCCCTGGCCAATCGCCTGGATGACCATGTCCGCATCTATCACGAAGTTGCTCCCCCCAACAGGAGCGGGTTCCGGCCGGCCGGATTCGTCAATCTCGCACATCTCCATCCGTACGCACTCGACACCTGTCACAAAGTGGGTCCCGAGGATGCGGACGGGGTTCGCACAGAGTGCAAACTCGACCCCCTCTTCCCTTGCACGGATCACCTCAGCCCTCCGTGCAGGGAGGTCCTCCTCTCTCCGCCGGTAGACAAGCGTCACCCGTGCACCAAGCCGAAGCACAATCCTGGCAGCGTCCATGGCGACGTTTCCCCCGCCGACCACCACGACACGCCCGGCGTGGCGGACAGGGGTGTCGTACTCGGGGAACCTGTCGGCATGCATCAGGTTCACGCGGGTCAGGAACTCGTTTGCCGAGTAGACACCATTCAACTGCTCCCCTGGAATATTCATGAAGAAGGGGAGCCCAGCCCCCGTGCCGATAAAGACCGCGTCATACGCAAACAGTTCTGCGACAGGAATGCTCGCCCCCGCGAGGTGATTGGTGAGGATCTCGACGCCCATCCCCCTGAGCTGGTCGATCTCGGCCTGCACCACGTCTTTTGGGAGCCGGAATGAAGGGATTCCGTACATCAGGACACCGCCCGGCTCATGGAGGGACTCAAAGACCGTGACCGTGTGCCCGGCCCGTGCAAGCTCTGCAGCAGCGGTCAGCCCCGCAGGCCCTGATCCCACAACCGCAACCCTTTTGCCGGTCGGTTCCGCAACCGGAGGGATGACGAGCCCCTGCTCCCGCTCCTGGTCAGCGACGAACCGCTCCAGGTCGCCTATGCGGACCGGCGTCTCCTTTGCTCCCAGGACACACGCTCCCTCACACTGGACCTCCTGGGGGCAGACCCTGCCGCAGACGGCAGGCAGGAGGTTGTTCTCCTTGATTATCCGTGCAGCCCCGGAAAAGTCCCCTTCTGTGATGCGGACAATGAAAGAAGGGATGTCGATCTCCACAGGGCACCCACTGACGCACGAGGGCTTCTTGCACTGCAGGCAACGTTCTGCCTCAGCAACTGCCTCCTCGGCCGAGAGCCCGCTATCAACCTCCGAAAAGTCACGGATACGTTCCCGGGCCGGCCGCTCACCCATGGTGACCGCCTTCCCCGCACCGGCACACGTGCTCATGATACCGCTCGAGAGATGCCTTCTCTTCGTCAAAATACGTCCGCTGCCGCTGCATGAGGAGGTCGAAATCGACCTGGTGGGCATCGAATTCGGGTCCGTCAACGCAGGCAAACTTCGTCTCCCCACCCACCTGGACACGGCAGGACCCGCACATCCCGGTCCCGTCCACCATGATCGGGTTGAGGGAGACGAAGGTCCTGATCCCCTTCAACCGGGTCACTTCGGAAGTCACTTTCATCATGATTGCAGGACCGATAATCCAGACGCAGTCGACCTTTCTCCCTTTGATGACCTCTTTCAGCACGTCTGCGGCAAACCCGTGGAATCCGCGGCTCCCATCGTCGGTGGCAATCAGGAGATCGTCGCAGGCCTCGCGCATCTCGTCCTCGAGAATGAGATACCCGGCGTTCCTTGCACCGATGATGCCGATGACACGGTTTCCGGCATCCCGCGCGGCCCTGGCAATGATGGGGCAGCTCGCGATTCCCGCGCCTCCTCCTACCACCACGCAGGTCCCTGCCTTCCCGATCACGCTCGGTCTCCCGAGAGGGCCCGCCACGTCCCGAATGAGATCTCCTGCCTTCAGCGTGGAGAGCTGGTGGGTGGTCTTCCCCACCGCCATGAAGATGATACGGACCAGGTCGCCGGACACCGCAGATACGGTTAGGGGGATACGTTCGCCATGTTCGTCGATGCGGATCACAAGGAACTGCCCTGCCAGGGCGTGCCGGGCCACGTGGGGGGCCTCCACCCATATCTGGAATATCTTATCGGCCAGCTGCCCGGCCTCGTTCACCCGGTACAATGGTTTCACTCCGAGAACGCCAACGAGATGGCTTTCCATTAGCTATGTGCGCGGGAGTGTCTTTACCTTACGCACCCTAACTGCAACCCCCCGCCCTGACCGAATCATCTCGTCGCCGGGCATGGCAGCCCTCCCCGTGGCAATCGCGCAGGGCCCGGTCACGAGCACCTCGTCCCCCTCTCTGATGAGCGGGTCCGCACCCACCACTCCGGGCGCAAGCACGTCCCCTGTGGGGACAAACGCGTCGATAGTGACACGGTACCCTTCAGGGATTAAATTCCAGCCCTCGAACGTGGGGCGGAGAAAACCGGTCGCCTCATCGATGGAGAACGAGGGAGTCCTCCCCTTGAACGCCCTTATCCAGGGGTAGCGGCCCTTGATAACCAGGTTCCGCGTATCGATTGCGAGGCCAAACTGCCATGAAGATGTGCCCCTGATTGTATCATGGTGTACTTTTCTCTCACCTGACAGGGCAGAGTCAAGGAGTGCAAGCGATTCCCGGGACGCAGGTCTGCCCGTGCAGGTGACCTCGAGTCCTATCCCCGCACGGGCCGCACCGTTTTCAGCCGCCGCGAGTGCCCCCCCTTCGAGGTGGGCGATGACCCTTTTAAAGCGGTGTTTCTCCAGGAACGCGGCAATGATGCCGCCCACGAACTCCCTCTCCTCTGCATCCCAGTAGCCGGTGACCGGAACATCGTAATGAGCCGCGGGATACACCAGTTCGAGTTCCCGCGGCACGAGCCCAAGGGGGGAGGTGACGATCAACTCAAGGGCCCGTCCGGCGATAGCCTGCCTGAACTTCCGGTGGCTCTGGGAAGTGGAGTAGGGTTTTCTCGCAGAGCAGGGGAGGAGCACGGCCACTTCCGCGGCAGGCGGCCGGTACCGGCTGACGACCCGTTCCGAAAACCTGGTCACCTCGGGCCTCTGGAGTGCTTCCCCTGTCGTGGCAAGGAGAGTTCCCTGACGCGCGACGGGGACTGCCTTCTCAAAGAACCCGCAGGTCCTGTCGAGATACCGGAGAATTGCCACCTGCGCGGCGTCCATCCTGCATCTGCTCTCCACGAGGTCGCGGAGTCTCTGGGCTGCAATGAATTGCCGGACAAGGGCAATCTCGTGAATCAGGCGGTCGCGGTTGTGTCCTTTCAGGTCACCTTCACGGCAGCCCGGGCAGTTGCAGGTTCCGCTCTCTATCATCCCGCGGGGGAATTCTCCCTCTGGGAGGCAGAATATGCCCTGCGAAGACCGGAGGTCGACCGCGGTGAAGTCGAAGATATCGAAGCCCGAGTAACAGAGGATCGCGGCATTTGTGGGAAGCGCCGCTGCGGGGGCGTACCAGGCGGTATCAGGCGGAAGAGCGGCCTTCATTGCCGCAAGCCATTCCACGTACCTCCGGGGATGCGCAAGTGCCGTGTGCCAGCAGGGGACCATGATGCACGTACCGGGAGGGAGCGTGATCACCCCGGAAGGATGGATCCAGGCGGGGATCATAAGGTCCTTTGGGAGATACTGCGCCACGAAAGCCGGATCAGCACCAAGCGGGACATTCTCCATCCGCGATTGCATAAGGCCCGGAAACAGTTCCCCTGTCTCGATGACTGCGGGGAGATGGATGGTCTTCTCATCTGCCTGGAAGGTCGCGATCCTGGCCAGTCCGTCCCTCTTCTTCACCTCAACAAAGGTCACTGGACCACCTCGGCGCCAGGGACTTCCTTTCTGACCACCGCAATCCATTCATCAGGGCACGAGATGACGACGCGGCATCCCGGGTGGGATTCGATCAGCCTCCGTATCCCCCTGCACCCGGAGGAGACCATCGCTTCATCCCAGTCCGGGATCTCGCTCTGCCCGATGGGAAAAGTCTCGCCCAGTTCCGGGAGGTAGGGGCCAAACGGGGGACGGAAGGGGAGCGCCAGGTCGAAACCCGGCGGTTCTTTCCCGTCCATGGAGACGAGCACCATGGGGGGCAGGGAAAAGCGTTCGATGAGGGCATGGTAGCGTATCACCTCGGTCCGCGCGCAGCTCTCGGACCCGCGGTAGAAGAACCGTCGCTTGCTCACGCGGTCGGAGGCCTCAAGGCTTCCTGCGTGGTTCAGGAGTGCACGGTACCCTTTCAAAAGCTGGGGGTGGCTCCTGCACCGTTCGTCCACAAGCTCCCAGAGCACCCCGTCCTGTATGGCCTGGCGTATCCGGGAGATCTCGGCGAGGCTCACCTGGAGGTTATGGAGCGCAAGGAGCCTTTCGCATTCGGTGGAGGTTCTCAATTCTTCCGCCGAATGGGTGCGGCAGATCCGGCATGGGCAGGGGAGCTCCTGGAGTTCGTCGAGTTTTGCGCTCCCCGAGGGAGTCAGATAGCGCCTCTCCCTCGCATACAGGGCATAGGCGGCCGAATCGAAGATGTCGCATCCCATCGCCACCGCGAGGGCAAACATTGCAGGGTGGCCGGCACCAAAGAGGTGCACGCAGGACGATGGAGGAATGCCCCTTTTTGAGGCTGTCACCACATCCACCAGATCCCCGTACCGGTATGCCTCCATCAGCGGGACGACCGCCCCAATGGGACAGAAGGAGAAACCGAGCTCCCCCACCTCTCTTCCGGTACGTTCGCGCAGGTCCTGGAACCTGCCGCCCTGGACAGGGCCGGCGAGGGGAGCGTCGGGGCCGAGAAGTTCTTTTGCTTCCCTGAGGCGTGCCATGGTCATGCCAAGTTCCCTCTCAGCCTGCGCCCTGTCGGCGTCCGGTGGAGTGGGGATGTCAAGCGGGACGAAAATATCGCTCCCGATGGCCTCCTGGAACTGGAGCGTCTCCATGTTGGTGATCTCCACCTCGCCGTACACCGAGAGCTGGAAAGAGCCGGAGTCCGTCATGATAATGCCATCGAACCCGAGGACCCGGTGGAGACCGAGCGAGAGCGCCCGCTCCCTGAAATCCTCGCTCCTGGAGAAGATGTAGGCATTGGTGATCAGCCCCTCCGCTCCCATCGCCCGCATCTCCCCGGCGGTGACAGGCTGGAGGTGGGGGTTGACGACAGGGAGGAGCGCAGGGGTGCGGATGGTCCGTTTCCCTGCCTTCAGCCTCCCCAGGCGACCCGCAATATCTTTCTCCATTACTTCGAACGTGATCGGCATGGTCTGACCGGAATTTCTGCAGTAGGTGTGTGCCGCTGATGCAAGAAGGTATGCCTGACCGACAGATCCATGAGCCAGGTAAGTGGGACGTAAGAGGAAGAGAGGTGAGGTTGAGGTTTCCCCTATGATATCTCCTGGGCCTGGCGTCTCAACCTGCAATCCTTATCTTCTTGAGTTCAGGGGCGATCCTTGGAAAAATTCCCCCAGGGTCGGGTCCGATATGGACGACCTGGTGCCCGATCACCATGATCCTCCCGATCGGTCTCCCCTTCCCGACTGCCTGCGCGGAAAATGTCACGACTGCGGCATCTCTTGATTCTGCCGTTTCGAATACTTGGGTCTGGATCACAAGCGTGTGGCCTTCCCCATCTTCCAGGACATAGGACCTGCCTCCCATCGCACCCGGGAGCTGCCAGATGGTATCGCTCACATGTACAAGCGTAACACCAGAAGCATTCGCCGCATGACTCACAGGTTCCCCGGACACGGCATAGTGGGGCTCGGCGGGGAAGGCGAGGAGTATCCATCCGACAGGCAGGAAGACGATCATGAAGAGCACGACGAGGACTGCCGCCAATCCTTTCCTGCCCCCGGTCATCTCTGCCACCCCCTGGATACATGATGGATCATGGTGATTCCTCCTCCGGTGACCCGACCCCGATCCAGCCCGGGTTCTTGATTTTGAGAAATACAAGTGGAGGGACTGCGAGGAGGAACGTGCCGAGCAGTATCCCCCCCACGTACGCAATTGTTTCGTCTGCGGAGAAGTCTGCCGTCGGCATGAGCCCGACTATGAATGAGAAGATGACCCCTGCGGCACCCATGCCGCCGATGATCCAGATGCCGGCCATCCCTCCCGGGATCCGGAACGGCCTTGGTGCGTCAGGCCTGCTGTACCTGAGCTTGATGAGGGAGGCGAAGACCAGGAGATACACGATGCAGAGCAGCTCGACCGTGATCGCAGAGAGGATCCAGTAGGCCTGGTTGACCGATGGAAGGAATACGTAGAGCAATGACACAAAAGTCCCGATAAGGGCCTGGACAAGGAGCACCGCGACAGGTGACCCGTACTTGTTGGTGCGGTTGAAGAGCGGGGGCAGGTTTCCCTCCTCTGCAACCACCCCGAGGCCTTTTGCAGGGCCGATCAGCCAGGCCGCGAGGGAGACAACCCCGCCTATCGTGATCAATACTGCCATCGGGGCGACTGCCCCGGGGATATGTGCTGCCCCGAAGAAGTACTGGATTGCCTGCATCACCCCCGATGCGAGGCTCAGGTCCCTTGCGGGGATGACAAAGGCGATGGCAAGGGTTGCAAGGACCGTGCACCCAAAGATGATGAGGGCCGACACTGCCATGGCCCTGGGATAATCAGTACCCGGATTCCGGGTCTCGAGCGCGTGGAAGCCTGCCATCTCCATGCCGGCAAAGAGCAGGATTACGGTCGCAAAGAACGGAAGCGTGGAGAGGTTGATGACCGGGACAATCTGTTCCGGCGAGAACGGGGGGAGGACGATCGTCGCGCCCGATGCAAACCACCACACCCCAAGCCCTATGATCAGGACAGACGGGAGAATGCTTCCGAGGATCACCCCTACATTCTGGAATTTTGTCGAGATGTCCTCACCAAAATATGCGATTGCGGTGGTACCCCAGAAGGCGATCATCATCACTGCAAACAGGTAACGCGAGTCGGCACTCAGCGCCGGAGAGAGTGCAAACGCGAGGGTGGATGCGATGAATGCAAGTACTGTCGGAAACCACACAAGGTTGTTCGACCACTCGCAGAAAATCGCGGTGAACCCTCCTTTCTCTCCGAATGCCTCTTTACACCAGGCATACACGCCTCCTCCCCGGTCGGCCAGCATGGTCGCCAGCTCTGCCCCGGCAAGCGAGAGCGGGATCAAAAAGAGGACTGTGCCGATGATGTACCACCCGATGCACGACCAGCCGAACTCTGCCATCGAGGGGAAATTCCTGATACTGAGCACCGCAGCGACGTTGATCATCGCAAGTGCGAAGATCCCCAGCACCTTCGGAGGAGCGGTGCCCGTTCCGGGGGATGCTGCCTCACCTTCGCTCACGGGGTGTCCTCCTTGATGCAGTACATCATGTAGCGTCCCTTCACATTCTCCACTCCGTGGATATCATGCTCAAAGCCGGGGAACCGTGCATCGAAATCCTGGATGCAGGAGAGATACCTGATTATAGGGCCATCAGGCAGCCCAGTCCTTTCCCCGGGAGCGAGAAGCGGAATACCCGGGGGGTACGGGTAGATTCCGGTGGCGACGATCCTGCCTCCTGCTTCCTCCACGGGAACGTGTTCAACCGCACCGCGCACGATACTCCTGTAGGCCTCGGCATACGCGACGGCCGGCTCGGGAAGGGTGGAATAGGCCTCCTCGAGCAGTTCACACATCCGCCGTTCTCTCTTGAAGGCATGCATCTCGTCAGAGAGACTCCTTAATGTCATCCCCGCATACCGCTCCGGATGCGTATTCACGAGATCGGGAAAGATCTCTTCAAGCGGGGTCTTTTCGTCGTAATGGCGCTTGAACTCGAAGAGCTCGGTAATGAGGGTCCCCCACTTGCCCTTGGTGTTGCCCATCGAGAAGAGGAAGAGGATGATATAGTCCCCGGACTTCTCGTTCACAATCCCCCTGGTGTCGAGGAACCTGACGACAACCGCTGCAGGGATTCCCCACGGCCCGAGTGAGCCGTCATCCCTTACGCCGGGCGTCACGACGGTCACCTTGATGGGGTCGAGCATGCAGTAGTTGTCGGGAAGGCCCACAAACCCGTGCCAGCCCTCACCCGGGTGGAGCACCCATGCGGACGGGTTGTCCCGGAGCACCTCGAGAGGTGCGTCCGCAAACGGTATCTTCTTCCTGCTTTTTGGATCAGTCACCATGTCGGGCTGCCAGATCCCGAACCACCAGTCCTTCTGCCTTCCTGCCCTCATCACTTCCCGGTATATCCGTGCCATTGTCAGGCGGAACCTTATCGCCTCTTCGATGGATTCCGTGGTAAGCACCCTGCCTGCGGCCCCCTTCATCATCTTAGATGAGACGTCAAGGGACGCCATGATGGGATAGAGGGGGGACGTGGAACTGTGCATCATGAACCCCTCGTTGAACCTGGCGTGCTCGACAGGTATGCGCCCGTTCCGGACATGGATCATCGACGCCTGGGAGAGGGCGGCCAGGAGCTTGTGGGTTGACTGGGTCGCAAACACCGTCGGACCCCCGGGAACCCTCGCGTCGTCACGCATTGCGAAGCGTTCCCGGTACAGGGGATTGAAACGGGCGTACCCATACCATGCCTCGTCGAAGTGGACGCTGTCAACGCTCTTTCCAAGCAGGCCTTCCACCTGCGAAGCATGGTAGCAGAGCCCGTCGTATGTCGAGTTGGTGATGATTGCATGGACCGGGATTGCGGTCCCTTGATCTTTGACGAACGGGCAGGCTGCGACCTTCGACCGTATCGACCCCGGAGTCATCTCACCCGGGGGGATCGGGCCGATGATACCGTAGCGGTTCCTCGTCGGGACGAGGAATACAGCGATGGAATGGGTCATCGTGAGCGCATGCTCGGCAGACTTGTGGCAGTTCCGGTCGACGAGGACGATGTCATCCTTTGTGACCCTCCCGAAGAAGACGATCTTGTTCGCCGTGGAGGTCCCGTTCGTCACAAAATAAGTCTGGTCCGCCCCAAATACCTTCGCGGCGTACCGCTCGGCCTCGCCGAGCGGCCCGGAGTGGTCGAGGAGCGACCCGAGCTCGCCAACGGATATCGAGAGATCTGACCGGAAGAGCTGCTCGCCGAAGAAATTAAAGAAGAGACGACCGGCAGGAGACTTCCGAAAGGCCGTTCCTCCCGCGTGGCCTGGCGTATGCCATGAGTATTCAAAGTCCCTCGAGAACTTCACCATCGCACCGAAAAACGGGGGATACAGGCTCTCCTTGTACCGGTGTGCAGCTGCGGTGATCCTGCCGGCAATGAACTCCGGGGTGTCGTCCATGATGTTGACAAACTCGTTGACCTCGCTGATGACGTCGACGTTCATAGAGGCGGTGGCCCCGGATATCGGTTCTGCGAAGACGAAGATGGGGATATCCTCGTTGCGCTTCCTGATCTCGTCGATCAGTCTCTTTGCATCATTGTGATCCTTTGAGCCCGTTCCACCGAGGTTCCAGTTGACCATGACGCAGTCTGCTTCGGGCAAGTGTGCAAACGCTGACCTCGCATCTTCCAGAGATGCAATCATCGTGGCCGCGATTTGATAATCGGCAAGCCCCTTCACGATGCGCGTGAGAGTCCGGCCGCGCGGAGTATCGGTACGTATGGAGTCGTCGATAATGACGACATTCAGCCTTTCTTCCGGGTTCATGGGTGCTCCTTCACATCGTAATCCGGTGATAGCGCAGGTGCAGAAGCATGAGAGTATACGACGGGCGGGGTGATCACCGCCTTGGACACAGATCAGAGTGCCCCTGCAGCGACCCCGGTATACCCTGGAGAGAGGCAGATACCCCTGGGAAGACAAGTATTCAAACCTGCATGACGGTGGGTGATGCCGGCAACGCGCTTTGCAGGATTGGCTCCGTTGAGACGACGGTTGGCCGATATCACTTTCCCATCCAAGCCTTCCGCCAGGGACTATTTAAATGTTCCCTGGCAATTATTCGTGGCCTGCCGCCTGCAGCAATGGAGGAGCCACGGGAGGGAACAGTGAAACAGCGGGCGCCTGGCATCCCTTTCGCTGACCGCATCAGCCGTGCCCATCCGGACGCGAATGGTGGATCGGATCACCTCTCTCTGACACCTGCGTCCTGGGGCGGTTCATGAAATATCTGCCCCTCGAACGTGTAGACCCAAACCCCCTTCTGCTTCCAGCACCCTCCCGGCAGCCCTGCCTTCATGCAGGTGTGGTCAAGGAACTCCCTGCTGTCCCATCTCCATTCCACCGGGACCTGGGGAAGGAGGAGTCCACTCCGGCCAAACCCCTGCACGATCAGTCCATGCCTGCCGACCTGGACAGCCCGCGGGCGGTCCAGGGGTTCGGCATCAAGAAGCATGGGAACGGAAAGCACAGTCACCTCAACCCTGATTCGTGACAGTTCCGCATTCTCAACAGGGGAAAACCTCGGGTCCTCCCTCGCTGCAGCGTATGCGGCATCCCGGACAGCCTTCTCCAGGGTCAGGTGCGGGTAGGGAAACCCTATACAGCCCCGGAGTTCCCCTTCCACCGTGAGAGTCACGAAGACCCCCCTTTTCTCCCTGAATACAGGCGGGAGGTCTAGCGCGATCTCCGGTTTTCCGCCAATGGCGTGCCCCAGGGCCGAGCGTGCCAGTCGCACCGCGAGTGCTCCCTCTTCTGGCGTGAGCGCATCCATCAGGTGTAAATAAGGTGTCATCCTATTATATAGGGAGAGGGAGAGTGCGGCTGACGGTGGCACACGATGCTGCTGAGGAAAGTCCCCCCACCTGCTGAGCGCGCAGCCGTATGCAAGTACGGGTGGCGAGAGTCACGGCAATGGCACAGAAACGACACGGCCTGCCCCCAGCGATGATGCGATCGAGCCCCTCATAGGGGCAATGCGTCGCGCCTCTTCCAGGGCGCGGATGTCTCGTTGATGCGTAAGGGCAGGAATCGATGAAACGGTGAATCCCTGCGGGTGCAAGCCAGAACAGGGCATGCAGGCTGCTCAGTGCCTGCCCGGGTATGGCGCGTAGCTGAATGCCGCACCGAACAGAAGGGGGCTTACTCCTCCCACTCCGTTCCTGTATACCTTTTCTGCAATAAATTTATTCTTCTCTATGCGCCAGGGTAATACCACACATGCACATCCCGACACCCGAGGAGATAAAGGCGAAGAGGGAGCTTCTGGGATTGAAGCAGGCCGAACTCGCGGAGAGGGCGGGAATCAGCCAGTCCATGGTGGCACGTATCGAATCAGGGAGCGTGGACCCCAGGGCAAGCACTCTTGGAAAGATCGTCCACGTGCTCAATACCGTGGCAAGGCCAAGAATCACCGCAGCCCGTGTCATGCACGCACCGGTCATCAGCGTGAGGGTCGAGGACACCATCACCCATGCAGTGGACATCATGGAGAAGTACAATATCTCCCAGGTCCCTGTGCTCGAAAAGGGTATTCCCGTGGGATGCATCTCGGAATCGGCGATCGTGACCGCCATCGAGGAACAGGGAGCCCACCGCACGCAGGGCGAGCAGGTGAAGCATTACATGGAGTCGGGGTTCCCCACCGTCCCTCACGACATGGACATCGAGACGGTGATCAGGATTCTCCAGCACCACCACGCGGTGCTGGTGATGGAGGGGGGAAGGGTGGGGGGTGTCATCACCAAGCATGACCTCATCCCCCTGATCATGGACCGCTAGAGTTTCGAGACCAGGTCCCGCAGCACGCTGATGGGGGCTTTTGCCTTGACCACGCTTGAGGCCAGGAGCACTCCCGCTGTCCCGAGATCGACTGCGACCTTCACGCACTCGCCGGAGTGGATACCTGCACCCGTCAGGATCTTCACAGAGGGATTGACCTTCTGCACCGCATCGACCGTGCCAGTGATGATCTCAGGGTTGGCCTGGGAGACAGAAACGTTGCCGCCGATCAGCTCCGGAGGCTCGATTGCGACAAAATCCGGGCCGAGGAGTGCAGCTGCCGCACTGGTCGCAACATTATTTGAGCAGACCACCGAGATGAGCCCTGCCGACCGGAGCGCCGTGACCACGGCCTCGATGTCCGCCAGTGTGAGGCGACATTCGGAGTGGTTCACAAGGGAGCCTGTCGCCCCCGCGGACCGGAGCGCCTCGACGGTCACCGAACCGGTGTGGGCACCCGGCGCGGCGGCGTCCACGTGCTGGGCATACACAGGAAGGGAGTAGTGCATGGACATCGGGTGGATGTTCATGTAACTGGGGGCGATCCCAATCTCCACGCCCGATTCCTCTGCCACCTGCTGGGCTGCTTCTGCAATGTGGTGGGCGCGCTGGCCGCTGCCCTCGGTGTAGGTCTTCAGGTTGAGAAGGATGAATGGCGTTCCCATACAGATCTCTCAATCACTGATATGGCTATGCCAGGGGAAAACCTATTCTGCTCCAGGGTCGCCGTATCCAGCCACACCCCTGTCAAAGTGACCCGACGTGATTCCGCCCCTGGACATCGTCCGCGCCCGGTCCACGAGGTGCGCCCAGTATGACCGGGGAATGTTCCCCCTGCATAGCGCTTCGATGCCCTCCCGGTAGAGCGCGGCCATCCCTGCGGCGTACCGCTCTCCCCTCCCACGGGCATCGACAACAATGGTGTGGACACCCATTGCTGCCAGTCCGGGTATCCGGTCTATAAGCGTTGTCTCCACCGCATTCAGGACGTGGGTTCTCCCAAGCCGATCCTCGTAGACAGGGAAGACCCGGCCCGTCTCATCCCGGAGTCCGAATGCCCCCAAACCCAGGAGGGAACGATCCGCGACCAGCGTGGAGAGGAGACGGTCCTCGCTCACGATCGCGTCCAGGTTTCCCTGGCAGATGATCTCGTACCTGATCTGCGGCTTCGCTCTGGCCGACAGGGCAAGAAGTGTCGCCACCTGCGAAGATGAGAGTTCGGGGGAGAGGGTGAACAGGGATATAGGGGGGTGAAACGCCTGCGCTGCACAGGCATTGTAGATGTTCAGGCCCTGGCCTCCGGTGATCTCCATGCGGGGATCGCCCGAGAGGATCGCTTCCGCCATCCCCGCCTCCTCGACCATAACGCGGTGGACCCCGGCTCCGAAAAGGTCAGGAATCATTGGAATTGCCTTTTCAAGGAACATGTGTCCCGTGATTCGGGGCCATTTCCATGTATACGATACGTTGCGCTCGCTGCAGTACCTGGACCCCGTGCAGAGATCACTGAAATACCCGTCCCAGCTCTTCACTGACGGCTCATAGCAGATCGCCTCGCACCCCGCATTGCAGGCTGATTCGAGTTCCCCGGGGGTCGCGCAATAAACGTTCAGCACCGGGAGCCGTTTCTCGCGGCCATACGGGTTTCCAGGCAGGATCCCCGGGATATCCCTTTGCAGGAACTTCTGGACACGCATCTCGGCATCCCCATAGGCCATCCTTTCAGGGAGAAATCTCCCGAGCCATGCTTCCTCGAGACCGGTGAGGAGATCGCGCCTGAGGCGGTTCAGCGCGCCAAGCGGGACGAACGGATCGCCATTGCGGTCGATTTCAACTTTATCGACCAGGAAAGGGGTCGTCCCCGTCTTTCGCAGTTGCCGGGACGCGGCCTCCGGCGAGAGGCCGGTAGTCTGTGCAGGATTGGGGACAAAACCCGTGACACGGCTGATCACAATTTCGCCTCCCCACTGTCCCGGGCATGTGGCGGTCCCCTCCAGCGGTGTCCCTTCTGCGATGCGGACCCGCATCACGACAGGAACCCGGAACCGCTTTGCACCAGCATGGAGTGTCTCCTTCAGCCTGCCCGAAAGGTGCATGCTCCGGGTAACGGAGACGGTCGAACCTGGTTTCACCCCGGTCACCTGCGCGGGTAAAAAGAGCATATCCCCGCGGCGCTCGGCATCCCTGTGAAGGGAGTACCCCATCCTGGCTTCCCCGGAGGGATCAACGATGAGGATCCCGTCCCCTGAAACAGGCAGGTATCGCGACGAGGGACTGATCAGAACCCCTCCACCCTTCGGTCCGGCTACGACTGTCCCGAGGAAGAGCCCGCGGTGGTCGGGCCGATCCCTCCCCATGAGCGAAGGACCGCCTTCGCCGAGGAGGTAGCCTCCCGTAAAACCCCTGTTGAACGCTCCCGCCATCTCGTCCACGTCATCCTGCGAGTGCCATTCCTTCCCGTTCGCCAATGCATCGAGGGCTCTCCTGTACGCACCGGCAACTGCTGCCACGTACTCCGGTGAGCGCATTCTCCCTTCTATCTTCAGGGCCTCAACTCCCCGCGCAACAATCTCGCGCAGACCGTCATAGCCGCAGAGATCACGAGTCGAGAGAAGGTAGCGGGCGCGACAGGAGACCCCGGTTGCGCCCCTGAGCCGACCCCAGGGGTCAGGAACACCGCGCAGCAACGTGTAGGGCTTCCTGCAGGGCTGGGCGCACATGCCCCGGTTCCCGCTCCTGCCCCCGATCACCGAAGAGAGGAGGCACTGCCCGGAATACGAATAGCAGAGCGCCCCATGGACGAAGATCTCTATCCCCGGCCTCTTCCCCCGGGGGATCGCCATGATCCGGTCGATCTCGGAGAGCGGCGTCTCGCGCGCCAGCACCACGCGTGCGAACCCGGCCTTCCACGCCCATTCCACTCCCTCTCTCGTGGATATGGTGCACTGGGTGGATGCGTGCAGGCCAAGACCCGGTATCATCTCCCGCGCAAGAGCAAGGAGCCCTGGGTCCTGGAGAAGCACTGCATCAACACCCATCCCGTAGAGCGACAGGAGATATCCCATCGCGTCCTGGAGTTCGCTGTCCTGGATGAGCGTGTTGACTGTGACATATACGAGCACACCGTGGAGGTGTGCATACTCCACCGCCTCCCGTATCTCTCCTTCGCTGAAGTTGGCCGCAAAGTGCCTGGCCCCGAACTTCCTCCCTCCCAGGTATACAGCATCGGCTCCGGCAGCCACCGCGGCCTGCAAAGCCTCCTTCGATCCGGCCGGGGCAAGCAGTTCGGGACACTGGCGTTTTGCGCCGGGAAGAGATTCGGGATCCCTCATTCAGGTGAGAGGTCACCCGGAGGCAGATTAAATACTCGCCCGGCTAAGAATCGTTGCGATGCGATGCGCGGTATCGGTCCCGGACACAGCCCTCGTTTCTCAGGCCATCTCTGCCGGGGCAGAGATTATAGAGGTCAGGCTTGACCTCACCGGCCCGATACCGGAGCAGAGTGTAAGGGAAGTCTTTTCGGACATTCCCGTGCCCCTGATCTTCACCATCAGGAGCGCCGACGAGGGGGGATCGTTTCAAGGCGGAGCCGGCGAATGGTGGGAGATCCTCCAGCCATACCTCCCCTATGCTACATTTATTGACGTCGAAGAGCGGTTCGCATCGTTCGCCCCTCGCCTGAAGGGTATGGGAAAGACCGTGATCTCCTCCTATCACACCCCCTCAATGCCGGATCCTCCCGCACTAGCCCTGCGGGAAGGAAGGCTGCGATCCTTTGGCGATATTCCCAAAATAGTCGTCAGCCCCCGGTCAGAGGACGACGTCCTGGCACTCCTCTCCTTCACCCGGCATGCAGGAAAACCTGTCATTACCAGCATCATGGGAACCGGTTTCCGCTATGCCCGGCTCCTGCTCCCGCTGTTTGGGTCATACCTGGTGTTCTGCCACTGCGGGACCGCTGCCTCTCCCGGGCAGTACCACGTACGCGAGTGGAAGGAGTTCTGCCGCCTGGTCAGGGACCCCTGACCACCGGGATTGCCCTGACAGTATACTCGTCAAGACACTCTCCGTCCAGCACGACCCGGACAGTCTTCTCCTCTCCCGGTCCGATCGTTCCCAGGAACAGGTCCTTTGCATCCCTCACCGCTCCGGTCCTGGCATTTACAAGTTCCACCTGCAGGTGCACATTCTTCTCCTGGATGCTCCCCAAATTCGCAACCTGGAGCACAGCGGTCCAGGTGCAGCCCCTCGAGAAGCCCCAGTCGGCGTCCTGGTCGACGAGGGTCGCCCGCAGAGCGGAACCTGTCCCGCCCGCTCCCTCGGGCGCGGACTGCGAGAGGACAGAGATGCACCCTCCGGCAAGGATGCTCCCGCATACAATGAGTGCAAGGAGGACCCGCATTCCCAATCCCGTTCCTGTCATGGTATCCCTCTCTCCTCCTCCGGGCTGTGCCTCCCTGGAAGAGGGTAAGGTTCACGGCGTTGTGTCATCGCTGCAGGAATGGTGTGCAGGGCCAGGATAAATCCTTTCATCCCTGCGATGCCCAGGCCCTGGTCCCTTCCTGCAGAAGCAGCGCATCGGCAAGCACGAGGGCAAGCATCGCCTCTGCAACGGGGGCCAGCCTGGGAACAATGCAGGGGTCGTGTCTTCCACGAACCGAGATCGCACGCTCTTTCCCGCCCATGTCAACGGTCCGCTGCTCCCGGGCAATCGAAGGAGTCGGTTTTACCGCGATCCGGACCACGATATCTGCACCCGTGCTGATACCTCCCAGTATCCCTCCCGCATGGTTGGAGAGAAAGCCATCCTCATCCATCTGGTCGTTCTGTTCGCTCCCCCGCATTCTCGCCGCGGCAAAGCCTTCCCCGATCTCCACGCCCTTGACTGCGCCGATGGAGAGCATTGCCATCCCGATCATGGCGTCGAGCTTCCCAAAGACCGGGTCGCCAAGGCCGGGGGGAATTCCACTCGCAGTGATCTCAACGATTCCCCCCACAGAATCTCCTGCCTGCATAGCACCCTCGATCGCATGCTCCATATCTTCCGGGCTGGTGCAGCCGTATACCTCGAGGATTCTGCTGCCGATCCTGATACCCCGGAGTCCAAGCACCTTTGCCGCTACCGCGCCTGATGCAACCCGCGACACTGTCTCGCGGCCTGAACTCCTGCCGCCGCCACGATGATCACGTATTCCAAACTTTTTCCACCAGGTATAATCCGCGTGGCCAGGCCTGAACACCTCCCTGAGCGCCTCGTAATCTTCAGACCGGGAATCGGCATTCCTTACTATGAGGGAAACAGGCGCTCCCGTGGTCCGACCCTCGAAGACACCCGAAAGGATCTCGACCCGGTCCTCCTCCCGGCGGGGCGACATGAGGGGGCTTTGCCCCGGCCTCCTCCTGTCCAGGAAAGGCTGGATATCCTCCTCGGAGAGCGCGATCCCGGGAGGGCACCCGTCGATGACGACACCAAGCGCAGGGCCGTGGCTCTCTCCAAAGGTGGTGATCCTGAATGAGCGGCCGAACGTATTCATCTCAGGATCTCCCTGATCATGCCGAGAGGGGCATCGATACCGGTGAACTGGCGGAACTGGGCTCTTGCCTGCCGGATGAACATCTCCCTGCCGGGAATCACGGTGCAGCCGGCACCCCTGGCAGCCTTTATCAGGGGTGTCTCGGGGGGCGTGTAGACGAGATCGAAGATCGTCATGCCAGGGGCAAGGTCCGACTTCCGGAGCGGGCTTGCCGTATCAGGTTCCATGCCTACCGGGGTTGCATTCACCACCACTTCAGGCCTGATGCTGCCGAAGTCGCGGATCGAGCCATAATGGCAGCCCAGGCGCGCAGCGAGCCTCTCGGCCCGCTCGACCGTCCGGTTCAGGAGCGTGACCTCCATGTCAAGCGATATGAGGGCATAGGCAGCGGCAGCTGCGGCACCCCCGGCACCGAGGATCACTGCCCTGCTTCCGCGCAAGGGTCCCAGGGGATCCCTGATCCCTATCCAGTCGGTGTTGTAGCCATGGGATTCACCCCCACAGAAGACCACGGTGTTGCATGCACCGATTGCCCTGCTGTGCGCATCCATGTGGTCAAGGTGCCTCTGTATCTCCTGCTTGAACGGGATTGTCACCGAGAGGCCGCGCACGTCGAGGTCCCTCGCGATTCCCAGAATGCGGGTAAGTGCCGGGTCATGGAACCTGGTATAACACGCGTTAATCTCAAAGTAGGTGAAGAGGTGCTGGAAGAGGGAGGGACTTCTGCTGTGAAGGCTCGGGTATCCCGCGATACCGAAGATGCGGAGGACCGGGTTCCCGGCGAGCGCGTCAACCCTGGCTGCGAGCTCCTCCACCTCCTGCCGCGGGATACCTGATCCTGCGACCGCCCGAAGCGCC
The DNA here is from genome assembly GCA_964598545.1 of uncultured Methanolinea sp. Classification (GTDB taxonomy): domain Archaea; phylum Halobacteriota; class Methanomicrobia; order Methanomicrobiales; family Methanospirillaceae; genus Methanolinea_A. Next base: position 33,643 of record CAZRCH010000012.1, read on the forward strand.
TCTCTCCTCGCTCTCTCTTTTGTTCCCCCCTCCATAAGGAGGCGCTTGATACCGATGGCGACCTCGTTTGCACTCCGGGCGCTGGTATCAGTACAATAGTCTGCCGCAGCCAGGTACGCGTCCATCCGGGCTTCGAGGAGGGTATGGATCTCGGCACGCAACCCCATCCTGGTCAATGCAGGGCGGCTGCCGTGCTGGATGCGCTTCTCGATGGTCGCCTCGTCTGCCTGGAGGAGGACCATCGTTCTCCCCCGACGGAGATGTTCCACATTCTCGGGGTCGATGACTGCACCGCCCCCTGTGGCAAAGACCCCGGGACCGCGCGGGAGATCCGCGATCGCCCGTTTCTCGCGTTCCCTGAACCCGGTCTCCCCCTCTCGTTCGAAGATCTCGTGGACCGTGGCACCTGCCTCTTCTTCGACAAGCGCATCGGTGTCATAGAAAGGAACGTCAAGGAGGTGAGCGAGCAGCCTGCCCGACTCGGTCTTCCCCGTCCCCCGAAAACCAATCAGCACGACGTTCATACCAGTCCCTGCCCTGCAAGCTGCTCCCAGAACCCCGGAAAGGATTTACTGACACATTCCGCCTGGGTTATCTTTACGTTTCCCATCGAAAGTCCGAGGACCGCAAAACTCATCGCGGTCCGGTGGTCGTCGCCAGGGTCTATCCGCCCCCCGTGGAGCGGGGCGGGCCTTATGATGAGTGCGTCCCCCTCGATGCTCACATCGCCCCCAAGGCTTCGAAGGAGCCTTGCGGTAGACTCCAGGCGGTCGCTCTCCTTCCACCTGAGGTGGGCAATCCCGGAGATCCTGGTCGGGCTCCTGGCCTTCGACGCGACCATGCAGAGTGTCTGGACCGTGTCCGGAGACGAGGACATATCGATCTCGATCCCCTCCAGGTCTCCCTCGCAGGAGACCTCGACCGCCTCTCCAAGGCTCCTCACCCTGCACCCCATCAACTCAAGTGCTGCCAGGAACTGCCTGTCCCCCTGGCAGGAAGAGGGATTCAGGTTTCCGACGCGGACCCTGCCGCCGCAGAGGGCTGCAAGTGCAAAGAAGTACGATGCAGACGAATAGTCCCCCTCGATCTCGTACTTCCTTCCCAGGTACGGTATACCGGCTGCTGCCCGGAAATGCCGGTATCCCTCCCGCTCCACCGTCACTCCAAAGGCCTCCATCACCGAGAGTGTGACGTCCAGGTACGAAGGCGATGCAACACCCGGATCGAGATCCAGTGTCACGTCCCGTTGCGCATACGGCGCCGCCATCAGGATGGAGGAGACGAACTGGCTGCTCATCCCTGCATCCACCCGCGCCCACCCCCCGGCAAGCCCGCCCGAGACTTTCACTGGGGGGAATCCCTCTTTCTCCAGGAACCCGATGCTCCCGCCGAGGGCTGCCAGTGCCCCCGCCAGGGGGCCGAGCGGGCGCTCTTTCATGCGTGGTGAACCCGTGAGGATCACGGGGCTTTTGCACAGCAGCGCGACAGAAGTGAGCAGCCGCATGCTCGTCCCGGAGTTCTGCATGTCCACCACAAGCCCGGGGAGACAGGAGAGCGTTCCGCCGGTGCCAAAGACCCGGGACCAGCAGTCCCCTGTCGTGATCCGGACACCCATACCCATGAGGGCACCTCTTGTCACCGCGATATCCTCGGCCTCCAGCGGATTTGCGATGAACGAGTCGCCAACGGCGAGCGCGGCTGCGATCAGCGCCCTGTGAGTATAACTCTTTGAGGGCGGGGCCTGGAAGCAAAGGTCAATATTTCCTGCCTTTCGAAGGATTACTTCCATTCAGGGACCTCCAGCGTGGGATACCTCCCAAGGTCCTTGACTGCCGTCATCCCTTTGAGTTCGCAGACCGCTTCTTCTGAACTTCCATTATACACAAAATCGAGGAAGAAGACGTAACTCCCCATGCCACGCTTGGATGGGCGGGACTCGATCCTGGTGAGGTTGATGCCCTTCCGGGAGAATATCCCGAGAATGTCGTAGAGGAGTCCTGCGCGGTCCTCCCTTGGATCGATGATGATGCTCCCCTTCGCCGCATCAATCCCTGAATACCTCGCTTGGGAGATGGTCACGAAACGGGTGATGTTCCGGGAGTTGTTCTCCACCCGCTCCCGCCGGATCGGGAGATCGTGGAGTCGGGCGGTCATCAGCGACACGATGGCCGCACCCTTCCCAGACCGCCGCATCTCCATCGCGCTCTGCGCATTGCTCGGCGTATGCACCACGGGTATCTCGAGGGCGTCCACCACCTCGCTGCACTGCTCGTGGGTCTGGGGATGGACGTAGAGCACCTCCGCTTCACCAAGCGGCCCCAGGGAGACGAGGTAGTGGTGGATGGGCATGTACAGTTCTCCCGTGATCCAGACCCGGTGCTGGAGCAGCCCGTCCAGGGATGGCCCGACGCCCCCCGCCTCGCTGTTCTCCAGGGGGACGAGTCCTGTTCCCTCCCCCTTCTCCACTGCCTCGAATATGCGCCGGATGGTAGGGACAAGGGTGACCCGCTCTCCAAATACGCACCACCCCAGTTCGTGGCTGAACGTGCCCTCCGGTCCGAGAACGAATACCTTCATTGCCTCACCATGGACGCGATCAACAGATCAGAATCCCGGGCTGCCTTCTGGCAGTATCCCCCGAAGTGCTGCGCATTCTTCCTGAACACCTCTTCGAAGGCGTCGGTGTCCCCAGTCCCGATGGTCTCCCGCAGGGATGAGAACGCGCCTTCGCATGCCTCGATGACCGGCATCACATGTGGGTTCTGACCGAGGATATCGGCATAGAGGCGGGAGTCCTGGGAGAGGAGCCTTCCCACGAGACTCATCTCCATCTGGTAGACCGGGCTCATGTATGCCAGGGTGTCTTCGGGCTTCACTCCCACCCTCCGCATCGTCTCCGCCACGCCGAGGGTGACGAAGTGTGTCAGTCCCTGCACCACCGCCATGATCCGGTCATGCTCCTCAGGAGTGGAGATGGTCACCCTGGCTCCCTGGGACCGGAAGACCGCGAGGAGGAGATCGAGGGTTTCCGGCGTGCAGCGCGCAGGGGTCGCGATGATGGTCTGGCCCGGGAGGCTGTTTGCAGTGGGCCCGAACATGGGGTGAAGGCCCACCACCTGTGCACGGGAGGCGAGCATTGCCTCCACCGGCCCGGTCTTCAGGGACGTGAGATCACAGAACACCTGGTCTTCAGAGAGGAGCGGGGCAAGCGAGCGTATCACCCTGACTGTCTCCCTGATGGGAACCGATACCATGACTACATTGCAGGCCACTGCCACGTCCGCGGGACTCTGCGGGGTGCTCCTCCCTGCAACCTGCACCTCCCACCCCGCCCTCTCGAATACCTCCCCAAAGAACGCCCCCATCCTGCCGGTGCCGCCGATGATCCCGATCTTCACCTGCAATCACTTCTCCAGGATCTTCTCCCTGACCGCCATCCCAAAGTGGCGGCCGGCTTCCTTGAGGCATCCCATCACACGGTCTCCGGGAGAGATCTCGACGACGGATCGGGCACGCCCGTCTTCCCCCACCAGGCGGATCGTCTCGGCATTCTGCAGGACAAGGCTGTAGGTTCTCCCCTCTGCCTCGGCCTCCACGATGAGGAGCGGTCTCTGCTCGATCTTCACCCTCCCGACAGTCACCTCCCTTGTACCTCCATCGGTCCCCACCACCAGCACACGGTCTCCTGCAGCGAGATCCGAGAGATATGCGGTCTTCCCTCCCGATGAGAGTATGTATGCATGCACGGCCCCTGCATTGACACGGAAAGGCCGCGGGGCCACGTAAGGGTTCTCCAGCGTCTCGGCGTGGACGAGCAGGAAGGCAGATGAGGTGTTGCCTACGAGCATCCCCTCCCCCTCTTTCAGCATCGAGCAGGTGTCGACGCAGACCCGATCCCCCATCCCCACCTGCCGGATCGCGGTGACCGTGAATGCTATCATGGTACACCGTTCATCACCGCGGTGCACCACCGATCCCGTCTCCTTCACCACCTTTGGGTCCACTGTCTGGAGCAGGATACCTGCGACCCCCCGCTCAAGGACCTGGAGCGCAAGTTCCGCTTCCCCTGCGTCATGGACCAGGGCGATGATACGATCTGACTGGGCCACAAGGTTCTCGAGGGGGATCACCGTCCAGTCCTCCGCACTGACGATGACGTAGCCGCTCCTTGCGAGGACGGCTGCCTTCTCCTCGCTCTCCTTGCCTGCAATCCTCACCTCCCAGACATCCCTGCCGATCGCCAGGTCCCCGTCAGGGGCCACCACGCGGACCCGCCCGAGCGCCTTGACCTTCCCGCTCTCGTCCGCAACGACGGTATCCGCTCCGCTCTCCAGGGCTGCGGTCACCACTTCCTTCTTCCAAGACCGGGCGTCCACCCAGAACTCCTTCATCCCGCCTCCCTGAGCGCCTTCTCTGGATCTGTCTCCTCGTGCACTACGCGGCAGAGGGCCTTGACAAATGCCCGCGTGTTCTCCCTCTGGAAGGCGTTCCGGCCGACACAGACCCCCGCCCCGCCGGCCCTCACCGAGTCGCGTATGATCCCGAGCGTCTCGAGGTCCCCCGCCTTCTCTCCCCCGGCAATGAAGACCGGGACCGAGCAGGAGGTGACGATCTTTCCAAAAGAGACCGGGTCACCGGTGTAATTGGTCTTGATCAGGTCGGCTCCAAGCTCCTCGGCCACCCTGACACAGTGCCCGACTGTTGCGGGCGAGTTGGGATCGACACCCTTCCCTCTCGGGTATATCATGACGAGGAGAGGGATTCCCCAGCGGTTGCAGTCCTTCACCACCTTCCCCGCGGACTCGAGCATCTTCGACTCGTTCGTGGCACCAAGATTGATGTGGATGGAGACTGCGTCTGCGCCGAGCGCCACCGCCTCCTCCACGGTGCAGACCAGCACCTTGTCGTTCGGGTCAGGGTTGAGCGAGGTGCTTCCCGAGAGGTGGACGATGAGCCCGATGTCCCTCCCCCTTCTCCGGTGCCCGCGTTTGACGATCCCCTTGTGCAGGACGATTGCGTTCGCCCCGCCCTCGCTCACCTCCGAGATCGTCGTGGTCATGTCCAGCAGTCCATCAATCTGTCCCAGCGTGAACCCATGGTCCATGGGAACGATCACGGCCCGGCCAGTGTTCCGGTCCATGATCCTCTCGATCCGAATCTCTTTTCCAATCATCTTCTCTTCTCCTTCACAATCTCAAGCGCTTCTTCCGCCGAGCACCCCCGGTGAACGATCTCTGCCGCGGCCCTGACAAAGCGGTCGGGCGCAGGGTGCTGGAAGGCGTTCCGGCCGATGGATATCCCGGCGGCGCCCCCTTCCATCGCACCTTCGATCAACTCCAGGGTGGCAAGGTCGGTTGTCTTTGAGCCTCCTGCCACCACCACGGGAACCGGGCAGCCCTTTGTCACCAGGCGGAAGCTGTCCGGGTCACCGGTATAGACCGTCTTGACGAGGTCGGCCCCGAGCTCTGCCGCAACTCTTGCGGCAAGGCAGACATGCTCGACCTGGTGCTCGTTCTTGATCTTCCGTCCTCTCGGGTACATCATCGCAAGGAGCGGCATCCCCCACTCCATGCAGTCGATGGCCACCCGCCCGAGGTCAGAGAGCATCCGTGCCTCCGAGTCGGCCCCGATGTTCACGTGGATTGAGACGGCGTCGGCCCCCATCTTCAGGGCGCTCGTCACCGAGTTCACCAGGACCTTCTCGTTCGGGTCTGGCCCGATAGAGGTGCTTGCCGAGAGGTGGAGGATGAGCCCCACGTCCCTTCCGCTCTTCCGGTGGCCGTACAGCGACAGGCCGACGTGTCCGAGCACGGCATTGGCACCCCCCGTCGCCACCAGGTCGACGGCTCTCCCGAGGTCTATCAGGCCCTCGATCGGACCGTTGGTCACCCCGTGGTCCATGGGGACGATGACAGTCTTGCCGGTATTCCGGTCCATGATTCGTTCCAGGCGAATTTCTTTTCCTCTCATGTAACACTCCCATCCATCCAGCACATTTGTATGAGAAATGGCCGATGGAATTCAGTAAAAATACCAGAAATAACCAAAATAGCGGTGATAGCGGGAAAGTGCCGCAGCTACTGGTTTTTGGTTCAGAAGGACAGTTTCGTTGATGCTCGGTACAGGCGCCAGGCTACTGGAGATAAAAACACTCACCGGCGAAAAAACACTCACCTTGCATTGAAGAACAGAATGGAACGACCAAGTATATAAATATGATGAGATGGCCCGTGGCCCCTCCCCTCATTTATGGACCTTCTTGATGGAGATCACGTCCCCAAGGGTCGGGACCACCTTCCCTCCGCCACGCTTCCCCTCGTCATCTGCAGGGGAGTCGATCAGCCTGATGTCGAGCGCCTTCTCAAGTTTTCTCCGCATCTCGTCCTCGGGTATGAGGTCTCCCTTCTCAATCTTCTTTATCAGCAGCTCCTTCTCCTTGAGCTGCATCGCAAGATCCTTCTGCGAGAGGCCCCTCTCCATCCGGGCTGCACGGATGCGTTCACCGTAATCCTCAACTATCTCGCCCTCTATCAGGTCAAAAACGTCCCTGGAACGCCTGACGGGGACCGATCTCCCTGCGCGGGGGCCAGTCCCGGCACGCGGTTCAGGCTTTACGGGCCTCTGCACCTCGGTCCCGTACCGGGCGCAACTGGCGCAGACCACGAGCTCTGCTCCCTCCACCCGGACGGTCTTCGAAGGGCCGACAATCTTCCCTCCGCACAATTCGCACTGCATACTCGTCGCAAACATCTTTATAGACATTTTTCCCTATATACTTATTTGAGGCTGAAAAATGGTGGAAAGCGCCCGCCAACCCCAGGAACCCCAGAACCCCGAGGAGCTCTACCGTTATCTCCTGGACCGGGTCACCAACATGGAGACCCGCAACCTGGAACTGCGCGAGCAAATCCGCCAGATCGAGTCGGACAAGCGCTATATCGAGACCCAGAAGATACGGTACGAGCGGGAAGTCAGGAAGCTGAAGAGCGAGATCGAGCAGTTGAGGAGTCCCCCTCTCGTCATCGGGACCGTCACCGATGTGCTGGACAACGGGAGAGTGGTGGTGCGGAGCAGTGCCGGCCCGAGGTTCATGGTCAGGAGTTCCATGTGCATCGACCCGGAGAAGCTGAAACCTGGCGCCAGGTGCACACTGAACCAGCAGTCGCTTGCGGTTATCGACGTCCTCCCCGAGAGCTACGACGCACAGGTCTACGGCATGGAGGTGGTGGAGAGCCCCGAGGAGACATATGCCGATATTGGGGGCCTGAATCCCCAGATCAACGAGGTGAGGGAGGCGGTCGAGCTTCCGCTGAAGAAGCCCGAACTCTTTGACCGCATCGGGATCGAGCCCCCGAAAGGGGTTCTCCTGCACGGGCCTCCGGGAACAGGAAAGACCCTCCTTGCAAGGGCCGTCGCCCATGAGACCAATGCACACTTTCTGCGGGTGGTGGGATCAGAACTCGTGCAGAAATACATCGGGGAGGGCGCCCGCCTGGTCCGGGAGCTCTTCGACCTTGCGCGAAAGAAAGCCCCGACGATCATCTTCATTGACGAGATCGATGCAGTGGGCGCTTCCCGGACCGAGGCAACCACCTCAGGTGACCGCGAGGTGCAGCGGACATTGATGCAGCTCCTTGCCGGGATGGACGGCTTTGAGCGGCGGGGCGACGTCAAGATCATAGGGGCGACCAACCGTATCGATATTCTCGATCGGGCGCTGCTCCGGCCCGGCAGGTTCGATCGCATCATCGAGATCCCCCTCCCCGATATCCAGGGCCGGGCCGCCATCCTTGACGTCCATACCAAGAAGATGCGCCTTGATTCCGGCGTCGACCTTTCCGATATTGCTGCCCTGACCGAGGGGAAGAACGGAGCCGATATCAAGGCCATCTGCATGGAGGCCGGGATGTTCGCCATCCGCAGGGACCAGGATGCAGTCTCGAAGGAGGACTTCCTGGATGCGATCGAGAAGATCGGGCTTGACTTCGACCGCCACATCTACAAGAGCGGCTTTGGTGCCATGTTCGCCTGAGCATATTCCTTCCTTTTTTTTTTTATTTTTCCCGGCTCACCACACCCGGGCTCTCAGGATGTGTCCCTGTGGGTGGGATCACGCTCTTTTCTCCCAATTCCTGTGAACGCCGTTCTGGCCTTCATGCGATCAAGTGAGATACCCATGTGTAATCGCCATCAAAATTGATCGGGAACCTGTTTGGGTTTGAACAAAGAAAAATAGAAATATTGCACTTGAAATTGTGAAAATCGAAATGGGGTGCGCCATCCAAGGTTTTAAATACCACCCCATGCTTTTCTCAATTACAGGTGTACAACATGAGCATGTTTAAAGAATTTATGGACTTCCTGTACGAGTACAAGGTCATCGGGCTTGCTATCGCATTTATCATGGGTTTGGCTGCAAACCAGCTGGTCAAGTCCTTCGTGGACAATATCATCATGCCGGTCATCGCAGTGCTCATCCCTGGCGGAGACTGGCAGACCTCGAAACTGGTACTGGGCCCGATTGTCATCAGCTGGGGACAGTTCCTGGCAGACCTGATCTACTTCATTATCGTTGCGTTCGTGATATTCCTCATCGCAAAGAAAGTGCTCCGCGAAGACAAGGTCACAAAGAAGTGATGTCGTCCCCCACTTCATCACCCTTTTCATCGCTCCTTTTTTGACCCAGGAACTCCTCTTCGGTGCACCAGACTTCAAGCACCACTGTTTCCCCCGTCGCAGTCCCGAAAATTGCCTGTGCCCTGCCAGCATCCACGCTGATGCGATCCTCACTGATCACCTGGCCCGCCTGAAACGTACAGGTCTTCCTGAACTTCCAGGGAGTATGCAGGACCGCAAGCCTCCCGTAATAAATCTCCTGCGCCAGTGCCCTTGTGCAGTACACTCCATCCGAGATCTCAAAGAGGACATCCCGCATGTATCTCCTCACATACCACCGGAGGTCGGATGCGAGCGAGAGTGCACTTCCCAGCGACGCCATCGATATCTGCACGCCCGCAGGGGTCTTCACAGGCAGGTAAAACCGCAGCGCGACCCTGCTGGTCTCAGAGGAGAGGAGCTCCTGATAAAGCGCGACACCTTCCTTTGGGATGAAGAGCACCTGCATGGCCACACACCGTAACGCGGTATATTGGACCCGGGAGGTGTTAAGATGCAGTGCTCAGCCGCGGTGGCACGATATGACGATGATATCCAAATTCAGGGAAGCAGGCGAGGATAAGCGATTGGAAAAAAGGGGTAATCTTCAGGTGTACATCCTCATATCCGTGCTGACCTCCGCCCTGACCTTCCGTACCGCGCTGAGGAAGTCATCGTGCGAGAGAGTCCGTGCCTCCCTTCGGACCGCCATCATCCCTGCCTCCCTGCAGATTGCCTGGAGGTCCGCTCCCGTGGCGTTCTCGGTCATTTCCACGATGGCCTTGAGATCCACGTCCTTCCCAAGGACCATCCTCGAGGAGTGTATCTTCAATATCTCCTTCCTGCCCTCCGGGGTGGGAAGGGGGATGGAGATCACCCGGTCAAATCTTCCGGGACGCAGCAGTGCCGGGTCGAGCATGTCAACCCTGTTGGTCGCGGCCATGATCCTGACGTCCCCCCTGGTATCGAACCCGTCCATCTCCGCCAGGAGCTGCATAAGGGTCCTCTGCACTTCCGCACTGCCAGAGGTCCCGTCATTGGTGCGGGTACTTCCCACTGCATCGATCTCGTCGATGAATACGATCGATGGTGATTTTTCCCTGGCGAGCGAGAAGAGCTCACGTACCAGCTGTGCTCCCTCCCCGATGTACTTGTGCACGAGCTCGCTCCCTGACATGCGGATGAATGTCGCCCTTGCCTGGTGTGCGACCGCCTTCGCAATCAGCGTCTTGCCTGTTCCCGGGGAACCATAGAGGAGGATCCCCTTTGGCGGCTCCACCCCCACCCTCTCGTATATCTCGGGTTTCGTGAGAGGATACTCAACCGCCTCCCTGACCTCCTCGATCTCCTTCGCAAGGCCACCGACCTGGTCGAACGTGATCTCCGGTGACTCGTCGAGCTCCATGACCCTGACCCTCGAATCGAAGATATTTCCCACAATCTTCACGATAGAGAGGGCATTGTTGACCGCAACTTTGGTGCCAGGCTTGAGCTGGCGAAAGATCTCGTCGTTGACGTGGGTGAGGTATTCCTGGTTGTTCCCCTGCTGCCGGAGGTATACCTCGCCCCTGTCGAGAAGGTCCACCACCACCGCAATAAAAAGGGGCATCCGCTTGAGCTGGTTATTCTCGCGTTTCAGCTGCGCATTCTCACGCAGGATCTCATCGTTCTTCACCTTGAGGTCGAGAACCTGTGACTCGAGGTCCTGGAGCTTCAGCTGGTATTTGAGTTCTGCGTCGGATCCCGCGTTCCGTATGACGCTCTCTTCCATGCTACCATTATATCTTGAGTTCCCTACATTTATGTGGTGTGATCATGCTCATCAGGGGCCGCGGCATCTCGAAAGGAAGCGGCACCGGCAGGGTGCTGGCCAGTCCCGAACCCATCTCCTTCCTCTCGGGAGTGGACCCGGAATCCGGGATGATCGTCGAGAAGGGACACCCGCTCGAGGGCGCGCTGATCGCAGGAAGAGTGCTCGTCTTCCCCCACGGCAAGGGCTCGACGGTGGGCTCGTATATTGTGTATGCGCTCAGCCGGAACGGGAAGGCACCGGCGGCCATGATCAACCTCGAGGCCGAACCAATCATTGCGGTGGGAGCCATCATCGCAGGGATACCGCTCGTCGACCGCCTGGAAGGAGGGCTGTCCCTTGTTCCTGACGGAGTCTTGGTCCGGGTTGAGGGGGGGGAGGGTTTCGTTGAGATCCTGGGCAACGACGAATCCGGAGAGACAGCCTAATCAATCATCACCCCCTACACTCACGCATGCGACTTCTACCCTTCCTCTGCATGATGCTGCTTATTTCAGGAGTGGCGATCTGCGGGTGTACCCAGGCCCCGGCCGGTAGTGCCCAGTCCCCGCAGGGAACATCCCGGAACGGGATGATGCCCGGCCCGACCGTGACGCTTCCCCCCGAGCATGCCGTCGAGATCCAGATCAACGAGAAAGACCCGATATTCGCGACCATCAGCGTCATCTTTGCGGGGGGCAAGGGCCAGGTCATGGTGACCGATATCCTTGTCCGTGTCACCCGGTCCGACGGGAAGGTAACAGAGAAGCACCTCGAGGCCGTGAAGGGTGCAGAGCTGAAGTTCGAGGGGACGAAGGAGGACGACCGTATCGAGGCCTTCGTCTCCCTCACGAATGGCAACACCTACAAGGTGATCGACCAGCTCGTCCCCTACAGGACCAGGGGCTGACCGGGACCAGGGGGAGTTGCCTGATCCCCCTGCCGGATCCACCCTTTCTCCACTCTCGAATGGACGTCCACTGGAGGTTTATCCCAGCAGCAAGGAACTCGTATGCTGTCCTTTACGCGGCATGCGAGCAGGAGGGCTTTGTACTCGAACCCATTGGAGCGCCCGCTCCAGATGTGACCTGCTACAGCCTCAACTCGCTTACCGCATCTCGCTATCTCTCCGAGATCCGCAATGCCCCGTGTGTCACAATAGTGGGCGGCCCGCATGCAACGGCATGCCCTGCGGACATGGCTAAAATTGCCGATTACGTCGTCGTGGGTGAAGGCGAGTATGTCCTCCCTGCCCTCCTTCGCTCCCTGGAGTCGGGCGGGCCCGTTCCCCCCGGAGTGGCGACGAAGGAGGGTTTTTGCCCCGCACCCCAATGCGTTCGCCTTGATGCATACCTTCCCTTCTCGACGATGAAGGGCTACATCGAGATCTCAAGGGGATGCCCGCATGCCTGCGCCTACTGCCAGACCCCCCGCATCTTCGGACCGCACATGCGACACCGGAGCATCGGTGCCATCACCCGTGCAGCCCGGCGGTTCAGGGACGCACGGTTCGTGACGCCTAACGCCCTTGCATATGGTTCAGACGGCCGGACGCCCCGCCTCGAAAAGGTCGAATCTCTCCTCTCTTCGCTCCGGCACAAAGACCAGCATATCTACTTCGGCACTTTCCCAAGCGAGGTGCGCCCGGAATGGGTGACCAGGGAAGCGGTCGATCTTATCACCACCTACTGCAGCAATACGCGCCTCCACTTCGGTGCGCAGTCCGGAAGCGACAGGGTTCTCACTCTGCTCCACCGTGGGCACACCGTGCAGGACGTCATCTTGGCCGTGGAACTCTGCCTTGCGGCCGGACTTGAGCCGGTCGTGGACTGCATCGTCGGTATCCCGGATGAAGAGGAAGAAGACCAAATGATGACGGCCCGGCTCGTGGAGTGGATCAGCCGCAGGGGGCGTGTCCACCTCCACAGGTTCATCCCGCTCCCTGGCACCCCCCTTGCAGGAAAAACACCGCGCCCACTCCTTCCTGAGGTTGAGCGGCTCCTGGGAACGCTCGCGTTAAAGGGCAGAGTGACCGGATCATGGGGTGACCCTACGCGAAGATTTTTTTAAAGGCCCCCTCGAATGAATATTGACATGATGGATGTGC
>CAZRCH010000013.1:0-45233 GCA_964598545.1 uncultured Methanolinea sp.
TGAACTGGACGAGGAGCGGAGCCGGGCATCCCGAAGTGGGTTCGGCGAAGAAATCTGCCACCGGGGGATAAATCGGGCATATCGAGATGTATTCATATTTCGTGAGAGAATCAGACCCGCACACATTGGTGACAGTGAGAGTGACGTTGTAGGTTCCAGGCGTGGTGTAAGTGTGGTTGGGGTTTTGGAGAGTGGAGTTACCACCGTCACCGAAATCCCAGCACCACGAGGTGGGCATACCAGTTGAATGGTCGGTGAACTGGACGAGGAGCGGAGCCGGGCATCCCGAAGTTGGTTTGGCAGAGAAGTCTGCGACCGGCATTGCAGGTGATTCTGAATCGTCACACAGGGTGAAGAGAAAACCTCCCTTGCCCTTAGGTTCGAATGCGACGGGGTAGGGAGTGCCCGAAGGGAAGTTGGTGGAGTCGGTATACCCAGTGATGGAAGCGCACGTGCGATTGTCAGCGCAGTCGGTGCAGGTCTTTCGATTGATTGCAATCCCGCGACCCACATCGTTACCGTTCCCTCCAAGGAACGTCACATATTCCGGAGTCGTGTCCCAGGGAACGAATTTCACCACAAAGGCATCAGATACTTCGACACTGTAGGGGGCACCACCGCCGAAGAAACGCTGGTAGGGGTTGATCAATGGCAGGTCGGGGGAGAACGTGAACCCTGTCACGTATGCGACACCGCAGTCGTCGACGGCAACACCCATCCCCTCGTCGTTGTTGATTCCTCCAATATAGGTCGAGTATTCAAGCGTTCTGCCGTCAGGCGAGAGCCTGCTGTAGAATGCATCGGTACACCCTCCTGCACCCTGGTAGGGATCTTTGACCGGGAAGACGCCGAGAATGGTCGCCCCCGTGACGTGGGCGCGGCCTTTTGCGTCAACGGCGACAGACCTCCCCGAGTCTACCTGGCCTCCCCCGAGGTACGTCGAGTAGACGAATTCACTGCCTTCAGGGCTGACCTTGGTGATGAATGCGTCTGACATCCTGCCCCCGCCAAGGGCGCCCTGCATCGCATTCACCACCGGGAAGTCGAGCGAGTAAGTCTCTCCGGTGACATAGGAGTTCCCTTCGTGGTCGACGGCAACCCCGTTCCCTGCATCAATCCCGCGCCCGCCAAGGAATTCAAAGAAGACTATCTGCGATCCGTCATTCTTCATCTTCAGAATATACGCGTCCTGGCTTCCCCTGTATGTGGTCTCGTGGGGTATCCTGATGCCCGGGAAATCGGGAGACATGGTATTGCCCGTGATATATATGTCCCCCCCGCTGTCGAGCGCGATTGCATTCCCTGTATCATTTTCACCACCGCCAAGATATGTCGAGAAGAGGAGAGTAGAGCCATCAGGTGAAAGCTTGGAGACAAATACGTCGTTTTTTCCTGTAAGGGTGTCTTTAATCGCATCTGCCGTGGGAAAGTCAGTTGAGTTCGTCTGCCCGGTGATACAGGCATGGCCTTCCCCATCGACACTGATCCCTCGCCCGACATCATCGCCATTCCCCCCGATATAGGTCACGAAGAGTGGTGCGGTGCCTTCAGGATTGATCTTTGCGACCACCACATCAATTCCCTCCCCGCTCATGTCATGCGAGCCCGGACTCATGGTGTACGGGGCAGGGAATGATTCACCGGTCAGGTATGCATTTCCTGCATCATCGAGGGCGACCGATCTCCCGTATGCAACCCCAATCCCCCGCAGGTAGAGCCCGTATTTCATCACGGGGTCGATGATCAGGGGGAATTTCGTGTCATAGGGCTCAACTGCAAAGCCCACCCCGTTGCTGCCTTTCAGTACGTAAGAGGCATCGACAGGGATTACATTCCCGTCGATCTCCTGGTAACACACAGGGGCGGATTCAACAAGTTCCCCCGCGGCTGTGTGGATGTGGAGCGACCCATCCTCTCCCAGCGTCAGCCCTTCTACCCCCGAGTATTCAAAGATGATATCCCGCGGTGACGCGCCGGGTGCCACAATGAACTCACTCTTTATGCCTTCAGGGGTCCCCTGATAAAGCAGGTCGATTCCATCGTAGAGTTCATGATACCTTATTCCCCTGTAGGTTGTTACGCCGGTGCGCCATTGTGCAGGCTCATTCCCGACAAGGAAGTGAACTCTTCCCTCCAGGGGGTCGACTCCTGTTATCCGGGGAGATGGTCCTGCACCGACGAACCTGTATCCGATCAGGCTCGCGGCGGGAGCACCATCCATCAATGTCACCAGTTTGACCTTCAGACCTTCCCTGGTGAAGAAGATGGATCCCCCGTCCGAGATGACCATGAACTCGACTTCATCATCGCTCTGCCCTGCATTCTCGATGAAATGCAGGGGTATTGCCGTTACTGTTTCCTGCAGCCCTCTCTGTGCCCCGTCGAAAATGGAGGGGGCAGTACCCAGCAGTGCGTCTCCAAAACCAGCATCACCGATGTGCAGGTCAACCAGTGGGAAACCGGTCGTCCCGGATACACCTGTAATGAAGAGAGAGACAAGTATGACTAGCCACCTTAGCCTTTCTGTCCTCATGAAAAACCCTGTACTGTGATCTGGAGTAAGTCACACTATATAAAAGTAATGGTGAAATTTTGGTGAATAAGACGTATTTTTTCGATCTGCCAGTAATTTCCGGCAGGGTTTGATACGAAAAATATTCCAGTTGATATCTGGCCGTCAACCGCTGAGAGGGATAAGAGTTCCGGCAACAGAATGGATATCTGCATTCGACTCATTATAGTATTCAGCAGGATTGGGGAGGCGTGCGCCATATGCCACCCATTGCAGGGAATGCATGAGCGGGAATTTCCAGAGGGTTTTTGCCAGGGAATACAATGGGTCCACGGTGACATGCATGGAGAGCGCAAGCCCTTCGCAGACGGTTGTCCTCACGCCGGGGGGAGCAGTCTGCACCAATCTCTTCTGTGCCGGGGCACTCCTTGAGCGGCAGGGGCGGAGCGGGGATTTCATGCATGCACGCCTGGCCGACCCGACAGCGGCATTCGAGCTGTACATCGACCGTTCCGATCAGGCTACGGCGGAAATCCTGGATTCGATGGAGATTCCATGCTTTGCCACAGTCATTGGGGAGGCAAGGACTACCGGGGCAGGACCATCGACAAGGTGCAGTGTCCGCGTCCGGGAGTTGCGCATGGTTGACCGGTACGTCAGAGATGCATGGGTATTGCGCACCGCAGATCTCACCATCAGGCGAATCGAGAGGATTGCAACAGCAATACGCGAGAGGAAGGGCAATTCCCTGACCGGCACTGTTGCCGGGCACTTCCGCCCCGACCCCACGGAGTTGAGAAACCTTGCCCTCATGGTGAGGGAGGCCCTCAAGGGGGTAAATGTTGCCACGCCTGCATCACCGGGAACATGCGACCCCTCCGCAATAATACGTGAAATAATCCAGGAGCATGGTGGGAAGACCGGGATCTCAATTGAGGAGGTTGCCCGGCAGGCTGCAAAGCACGGGCTTTCCCAAAACGACGTAAAATCAGCGGTGGAATCGCTCCTCCAGGACGATGAATGCTACCAGCCCGCCAGGGGCGTTCTCAAACTCCTATGAGACTTGAATTCCTCGAGACGGGTCCCGCACTCCTGGTCGAGGAGAACCTCCGCGTCCTTGTGGCCGGAGACCTCCACCTCGGCATCGAGTCCGATCTCTCGAGGCATGGCCTTCATATCAGGAGCCGGAGCAGTGAGAGGAAGGAGAGGCTCCTTGACTGCATCGAATCCGCCTCGCCCGATCTCCTTGTCCTCCTTGGCGATGTGAAGCACAATGTCCCTCTCACCAGCAGGCAGGAGTTCCGGGAACTTCCCGGCATCCTGGACGCGTTCCGGTCAAAGGTCCCGATCAGACTGGTCCCTGGAAACCATGACCCGGGAATCGAGGTTTTCTTCCATAAAGGAGAGGTGCTCTCAAAAACAGGGGCATTGATTGACGGGGTGGGATATGTCCATGGCCATACCTACCCTGATCCCTTGCTCCAGGGGCACCTCATCATCGCAGGGCATCACCACCCCATGATATCCATCCGCGACGAAGTAGGGTGCGCACTCCGTGCCCCGGGATATCTCCTCACAGCAGTGGACGACCTCTGCCTGCAATTCCCTGCACCCCCCGGCAGGGAGATTGGAGAGACCCGGGTGCTCTTCATTCCCGCCCTGAACGAGCTTGCCGGCTATGATGTCATGCGCACGGCAAAAGAACCCTTCAGCCCCCTCTCCCGGTGCATGAAAGTCGAACATTCCGAGGTGTTCCTGGCAGATGGGACGTTCCTTGGACCGCTTTCGTCCCTGGAGGACCATGGAGAAACAGTGGGCGCTTGACCGGAGGGTACAGGAATGCATCCGGGCCCGGGGCTTCTCCAGGCTCTCCGAGATCCAGGAGAAGGCCATCCCGCTGGTCAGGCAAGGCGGACACCTCCTCCTGATAGCCCCCACCGGCACGGGAAAGACCGAGAGCGCCATGATCCCGGTCTTCGACGCGATGATGTCCCATACGGGGGGTGGGTTCCGCACGCTCTACATCACCCCACTCCGATCGCTGAACAGGGACATGCTGCAGCGCCTGGAATGGTGGTGCAGGGAACTCGGGCTCTCGGTTGGGGTCAGGCACGGTGACACGCCGCAGTCTGAACGGAGGAAACAGGCGCTGCGCCCGCCGGACCTCCTGATTACCACCCCGGAGACACTCCAGGCGCTCTTCATGGGCAAGGTGCTGCGAACGCACCTTGCGAACGTGCGGTGCGTGGTGGTCGACGAGATCCACGAGCTTGCGGGGAGCAAGCGCGGTGCGCAGCTTGCGGTGGCGCTCGAGCGGCTGAGGGAGTATGCGGGAGAGTTCCAGCGGATCGGGCTCTCGGCCACAGTGGGAAATCCTGAGGATGTGGGTCGTTTCCTCTGCGGGGCATGCGGCTTCTCAATCGTCTCCGTCCCGGTCACAAAACACCTGGAGATATCCGTAGATTTTGCCGGGGATTCATTCGAGAAGCAGGCCGAATGGGTCTCCCGGGCCATCGGTAGGCACGAGTCCACGCTGGTCTTCGTAAACACCCGGGTGACCGCCGAGGCCATTGGTCACCAGCTCTATCACAGGGGAGACGTCGAGGTGCACCATGGCTCGCTCTCGAAGGACGTGAGGATAGAGGCCGAGGAGCGCTTCAGGTCGGGTTCGGTCCGTGCCCTGATCTCCACCTCATCGATGGAACTCGGGATCGACATCGGGCGGATAGAGCACGTGATCCAGTTTGGGTCTCCTCGAGAGGTCGCACGGCTCGTGCAGCGGGTGGGTCGTGCCGGGCACCAGATGGACGCGATCTCCAGGGGGACGGTGCTTGCGACCGGGTTTGACGACCTGCTCGAGTCCCTCGTCATTGCCAGGCGGGCGAAGGCTGGACAAATTGAGGATGTGAGTATCCACTTCAATGCAGCGGACGTCCTCGCGAACCAGGTGGCGGCGCTGGCGGTGGAGTACCGCGAGATCTCCCGCAGGAGGATCCGGGACATCGTGGAGAGGAGCTACCCGTTTGCCATGGCCGGAAACATCGTTGACGAGGTCTGTACCCAGATGGCCGAGCACGGCCTCATCCGAATCGAAGGCGACATGGTGAGGTCGGGGGTGAGATCCCGGCGCTACCTCTCGTCGAACCTCTCCATGATCCACGATGAGCGGAAGGTGGTCGTCTTTGACATGGTCGCAAGGAAGAATGTCGGAACACTCGACGAGTCCTTCGTTGTCGGTTTCGTGCATACCGGGGCGGTTTTCATCACGAAGGGGCAGCTCTGGCGGGTGCTCGACATGGAAGAGGGCAGGATCATAGTCGAACCGGCGAAAAAGGCGAAGGGAGAGCTCCCGTCATGGGAGGGCGAGCAGATCCCGGTCCCCTTCTCTGTCGCCCGCGAGGTGGGAGCCCTCCGGAGGTCAAGGGACTTCTCTCCCTACCACCCGGGCGAGCACTCGCTCGGGTTTGCATCCAGGTTCCTCGCGGAAATGGACAGGAACCGTACAAAGGTGCCTGACGATACCCTGATCACCCTCGAGAACGCGCCCGAAGGAGTGGTCTGCAACGTCTGCGCCGGTCACAAGGCCAACGAGGCCCTGGCGAGGGTTCTCTCAATCCTCCTCTCGGCCCGGTTCGGGACTACCGTAGGGATCGAGATCGATGCCTACCGGATCTACCTGCGGCTTCCTTCTTCGGTGAAGGCAGCTGACGTGCGGGAGATCCTGTGCTCGCTTGACCCGGCACATCTCGAGGGAATCCTGCAACTTGCCATGAAGCGGACGGCGCTCTTCAAGTGGAAGATGGTCCAGGTGGCAAAGAAGTTCGGTGCAATCGACCCGGATGCAGACTACGAGCGGATAAGCACCCACAGGCTTGTCGAGATCTTCGAAGGGACCGTCATGCAGAAAGAAGCCTATCGCGAGCTCTTCTCCGTGTACATGGACGTTCCGGCTGCAGCACGTATAGTCTCGCTGGTCAGGGACGGGTCAATCGACGTGGCAATCTCCCCGCTGAGCATCCTTGGTGCCGAGGGGCTGTTCGCGTCCAGGGACCAGATATCGCCTCCCGCCGCGGACCAGGCAGTGATCGGGACCCTGAAGCGCCGCCTCGAACAGCAGGAGGTCATCCTCGCATGTATGCACTGCAGGAAGTGGAAGAGCCGCACGACGGTCTCCAGGGTCCCGTATCCGCTCCGCTGCCCGCTCTGCGGGGCAGGGCTTGTCGCGGTCTTAAAGCCGTGGGAAGAGCCACTTATTGCCATTGCAAAAAAGAAGGCGCAGACCGATGAGGAGCGGGCACTCGCACAGCGCCTCCTCCGTAATGCAAACATCGTGCTCTCGGGCGGAAAGAAGGCGGTGACCGCCCTTGCCGCGAGGGGAGTCGGCCCGGAGAACGCCTCGCGGATCCTCTCCACCCTCGCGGAGGGCGACGGGTTTTACCGGGAGATCATCAGGGCCGAACGGAACTACATCCGCACCAGGCGGTTCTGGTGATCAGAGAATCCCGCCGATCTTCTGCTCGAGAAAGTCGAGCCCCCGCTTGATCTCGTCGAGGGTCTTTCCCCCGGTCAGGATGATCTTTCCGGACGAGAAGAGAAGCGCCACGATCTTCGGGTCCTTGATCCGGTAGACGAGGCCAGGAAACTGCTCGGGCTCGTACTCGATATTCTCGAGGTTCAGGGTGATAACGACCTTGTTCAGGTTGATGTTCTTCCCGATGTCGTAGGAGCAGACGATGTTAGTGATCCCCACCCGGGGCTCAGGGTAGGTCTCCACTCCTGCTCCTTTCATGGCTGAGATGATCAATGACAGCCCCTTTTCCAGGGACTCCTGGTCACGGATGCCGGTGAGCACAACCTTGCCCGAGGAGAAGATAAGAGACGCGATCTTTGGATTTTCCATCCGGAATACCGCGCCAGGGAACCTTTTCTGGTTGAGCTCGCAGTGCTCGATCTTCCTCGAGACGTCTGCGAGGTCGATGGCATCGGCAATTGCCCCGGAGGCCACGATATTCTCGATCTTCAAAGAGTCGTACCTCGAATCGGCCATTGCTAATAGATCCCTTTTCCCGCAGCATAATACTAATCGGATACCTTTATGTCACCGCATCCGGGCGTTTTTTTTGGAAAAATGGACAGATTCAAATCCAGGAATTGAGAAATAGTATAGGTTTTTATGGAGGGAACAACCGAATCGCCGGGAGCGTACGATGAGATCTGCAGGAACTTTCAGATACTCGTCCCGAAATATTTCAATTTCGGCTTTGATGTCATTGATTCCTGGGCAGAAAAGGACCGGAACAAGCTGGCAATGATCTGGGTGAACCAGGAGAAGGAGGAGCGGAAGTTCTCGTTCCGCGACCTGAAAAACCACTCCAACCAGGCCGCAAACATCCTGATAAAGTACGGTATCCAGAAGGGCGACCGGGTGCTCCTCATCCTGCCGAGGGTCCCCGAGTGGTGGGTGTTCGTGATCGCGCTGATCAAGCTCGGGGCGGTGGTCTGCCCGTGCCCGACGATGCTGACTCCGAGGGACATCAGGTACCGCCTGAACGCAGGGAAGTTCAAGATGGTCATCACCAGCCTTGAACATACGGGGAAAGTCGACGAAATCGCAGAGGAGTGTCCCACCCTCTCCTGCCGGTTCCTCCTGGACGGAGAGCGCCCGGGGTGGGTCAGCTATCCCCACGAGCTCTTCTTCCCAGCGCCGGTCTCGCACCACTCGGTGAGCATGCCGGTTGACAAGAAGACGCTCGCAACCGACCCGATGCTCATCTACTTCACCTCCGGGACGACGGGCGAGCCGAAGATGGTCCTCCACAACCACGCCTACCCGCTCGGCCACCTTGTCACCGCGGGGCTCTGGCAGGACCTCACCCAAAACGACCTCCATTTCACCTACTCGGACACCGGCTGGGCGAAGTGCGCCTGGGGCAAGATCTTCGGGCAGTGGATCCAGGGCGCATGCCTCTTCATCTACGATGTCCGTGGCAAGTTCAAGGCAACCGAGCTTCTCCCGCTGATGGAGAAGTACGAGCTCACCACTTTCTGCGTCCCCCCGACCATCTACCGGATGCTGATCCTCGCGGACCTCGAGAAGTTCGATCTCCGCGAACTCCGGCGCTGCGTGAGTGCGGGCGAGCCACTCAACCCCGAGGTGGTCCGGGTCTGGCAGGAGGGGACTGGCCTTCCCATCGCCGAGGGCTATGGCCAGACCGAAACGGTCTGCTGCATCGGCACCTTCCGGGGGATGAAGGTCAAGCCCGGCTCTATGGGCAGGCCCGCCCCCGGCTGGCACATCGAGCTTCACGATGACGAGGGAAATCCCGTACCTGATGGAGAGGAGGGAAGGATCGCGGTGAAGCTCGACCCGAGGCCCGTGGGACTCTTCGTCGAATACCTGGGCAACCCCGAGGCAAATGCAGAGTCGTTCGTCAACGGGTTCTATTACACCGGCGACAAGGCTTACAGGGACGAGGACGGCTACTTCTGGTTCGTGGGCCGCGACGACGACATCATCAAGAGCTCGGGCTACCGCATCGGCCCCTTCGAGGTGGAGTCCGCGCTGCTCGAGCACCCGGCGGTCGCTGAGTCGGCAGTGGTCGGATCTCCCGATCTCATCCGCGGGACCATCGTGAAGGCGTTCGTGGTCCTGAAACCCGGGTTCGAGCCTTCGGAACGACTGGTGAAGGATATCCAGACCCATGTACGGAAGAACACCGCTCCCTACAAGTACCCGAGGGCGATCGAGTTCACAACCGAGCTCCCGAAGACACTGTCCGGGAAGATCAGGCGGGGCGAGCTCAGGAGGAAGGAGCTCGAGAGGTTCAACAACTCGCACTGATTCCCCCTTTTTTGACCTCATTTTCTCCGGATTATCTTTATTTTACCTTCAAATTCCTGATTTCACTGCCTGATGCGCAAAAAAAGGAACACCTTTTTGTCGGTTCTCGGACAACATGTCAGTTCATATGGCTGCCGCAGGGCACAACATGCACAATTACCAGGAAGTCTACGATCACTTCTCCCTCGAGGTGCCGGAATACTACAACTTCGGGTTCGACCAGGTTGACCGTCTCGCCGCAAAGGACCGGAACAGGCTCGCGATGATCTGGGTCGACCAGGAGGGCCACGAGAAGACATTCACCTTCCGACAGATGATGAACCTCTCGAACTCTGCGGCGAACATGCTCCTCAAGTACGGCATCAAGAAGGGCGACCGGGTGATCGTCATGCTGACGAGGGTCCCGGAATGGTGGATATTCGCGCTCGCATGCATCAAGCTCGGGGCGGTCTTCTGCCCGTGCCCGACGATGCTGACAGGAAAGGACCTCAAGTACCGGATCAACGCGGCCAAGATCCGGATGGTCGTGACGGACAATGAGAACGCAGCCAAGGTCGAGGAGATCTGCACCGAGTGCCCGAGCCTCCGCTCCCGCCTGGTGATCGACGCTGACCTGCCTGGATGGATCAGTTACCGCGAGGAGCAGGAATACCCTGCCCCGGTATCCCGTCGCCTCGTTACCATGAGCGGGATGGAGCGGACCCGCTCGAAGGACCCGCTGGTCATCTATTTCACCTCCGGGACAACCGGAGAGCCCAAGATGGTCGTGCACAACCACGCGTTGCCGCTCGGCCACGTCACGACCGGGAAGTTCTGGCTCGACCTCAGGGAGAACGACCTCCACTTCACCCTCGCCGATACCGGGTGGGCCAAGTCCTCGTGGGGCAAGTTCTTCGGCCCCTGGATGCAGGGGGCCTGCATCCTCGTGTACGACATCCGGGGGAGGTTCAAGGCGACCGAGCTTCTGCCGATACTCGAGAAGTACGAGGTCACGGTCTTCTGTGCCCCGCCGACCGTGTACCGCATGCTGATCCTTGCCGACCTGAAGAAGTACGATTTAAAAGAGCTTCGCCACTGCGTAAGTGCCGGCGAGCCCCTCAACCCGGAGGTCATCCGGGTCTGGAAGGAGGGGACCGGCCTTTCCATCTACGAGGGATACGGCCAGACCGAGCTCGTGCTTGTTATCGGGACCTTCCCCTGCATGGAGGCGCGGCCCGGCTCGATGGGAAAGCCTGCCCCGGGGTGGCACATCCAGCTCCAGGACGACGAGGGGAAGCCGGTTCCCGCCGGCGAGGTGGGGAGGATCGCGATCAGGGTGAAGCCAAAGCCCGTCGGCCTCTTCGACGGCTACCTGTATGACCCCGAGGCCAACGAGCAGGCGTTTGCCGGCGATTACTACTACACCGGGGACAAGGCCTACCTAGACGAGGACGGCTACTTCTGGTTCGTGGGCCGCGACGACGACGTGATCAAGAGTTCCGGGTACCGCATAGGTCCATTCGAGGTGGAGTCTGCACTGCTCGAGCACCCGGCGGTAAAGGAGGCGGCGGTGGTAGGTTCTCCAGACGTGATCAGGGGGATGGTCGTCAAGGCCTTCATCGTCCTCAAGGAAGGCTTCCAGCCGAGCGAGCAGCTTGTAAAGGACATCCAGAAATTTGTCAAGAAGACCACTGCTCCCTACAAGTACCCGAGGGCGATCGAGTTCGTCGACGACCTTCCCAAGACAATCTCGGGAAAGATACGGCGAAATGTCCTCCGCGAGAAGGAGATGCAATCAGGTTCAAACGGCGACAACCTGTAAGCAGGGTGAAGCCGGGTTCTCTTTCTCATATTTCTGCAATAGAATCCACATCTTTATTTTCCCCGACAACCTACCAGTAGGAGGAGCGAGGGTAGCCAAGCCAGGTCAAAGGCGCTAGATTCAGGGTCTAGTCTCGCAGGAGTTCTTGGGTTCAAATCCCATCCCTCGCATTCTGTTATTTTTTCGCCTTCCCTGCCGCCTTTTTGTCAGATCATTCTCTGAACTGCGCAGAAGTAACCCGGAGTACTCCACGACAGTTTCAACTCCCGCTCCAATGAATGAAGTGAGAGAAGAGACGCAAGGACATCCATGGAATGATTTGCATGAAGTTGAACCTGTCAAGTGAAGAAAGGAGGGTGCTGATGTACTTTCAGGCAGAAGGGACATCCCTGCTTGCATCCCAGGTTGCCGCATATCTCAACATGCCCGAGTATTTGGTCCTGAAGGCGATGGAATCGCTTGCCGAACGCGAACTCATCCATCTTGAAGATGGGGGTGGATGGGTGTCGGTTCTCGGGAACACATACAATCTTCTTGCTGATGAAAGCCTTGAAGAGGTCATTGAAGCGGTTACATCCCCGACAAGGATTATCCTCCGGTATTTCCTGGACGATCCAGAATCCTTCCTTTCCGCAAAAAGACTGGAGATTGACGATGGTCTCTCACCAGGAGAGATATACGCCGCG
This sequence comes from uncultured Methanolinea sp., assembly GCA_964598545.1. Lineage (GTDB taxonomy): Archaea > Halobacteriota > Methanomicrobia > Methanomicrobiales > Methanospirillaceae > Methanolinea_A. The sequence continues at coordinate 11,841 of CAZRCH010000013.1, forward strand.
ATTGAGGAATGCGAGCGCGTGGGTTATCCCTTAAGGACAAGGGTACGGGAATAATCCAGGTTCCTTTTTTTATATGAAAATCGCATCCGCGATTTTCATTTTGTATGCGTGTATCTCGATGAGAATCATGTGGTTTTTTTGCTTCTCACACTTTCACAACCCCCAACCGAATACCTATTATGAGTGGTCGTGTCAGTGTATGCGTGCGTGAGTGATCACACCCTCAGGGGACGGCAATGGCACTGAAGAACAGGATATACGGGCATACTCTTTCTACAATCGAGAAGGAACTCATTTTTTCACGAGAGGATACCGGCTACGTCCGCGCGATCCATTCTTCGGGGAGAGTCTTCTACCTTGACCCCTCTCCCTTCTTGCCGACTCCCAGGCGAGAAGTGTATGTCGCAGAGTGCCCACCCCCCGACGCCGGCACCCTTGTCGAGGCCACGGTCACATCGGTTGATACTGAGATCATGAAGGACCGGGGGGGATACTTCACGCTCACTGTTAAACATGTCGGGGCCTGGGCGCCATTCGATCCGAATTCTCTCGGGTGTCCGGCGCGGGTGCTCAGCAACGAAGAGATCCGGGAATTCTTCACAAAACCATATCGCGGGGAGGGGGATGTTGTTGAGGAAATTGCACTCTGTTCCGCACTCTATGCGGTCTCATGTCCTCCGGTGCTGGGTGAGAGAGGAGGCGTGTATGCCGCGATCCTGGGGAAGAAGAAACCGTGGACCGGATTCAAGCGGAGCATGGGGATTATCCCCGGCGAATTCCGCGATACGGCGTCTCCCTATTACTACCACATTGCGACGAAAGAGGATCGCGTAAAGAACGTCAATGCGCGCGAGATCAACCTTGCGTATCTGAACCCCGAGCGAATGCCAATGCACATCCCCGTTGTCCTCGACGAGATTGAGGTAAGGTCCTCGAAGGAGTCTTCCCTTGACCTCCAGAGTCTATCCCCCATGGTGACGGCATTCGTCCTCGATTCGGTCCTCATTCAGCCTACTATCCCCGCGGGGCTCGACGCATGTGTGACGGATGCAATCCATTCCGTCATTGACGACTTTAAGGGTGCTGGGTATGTTCCTTACCAGCAGAATTTCGATACGCTGGTCCCGCGCCTGAGTCTTGCATTTGCCAGGTTACAGTCACATCTCACACTTTCCAGGAAGGATGTAACCATGGCGGTCGATATCTGGTCCGATATGTTCTACCGGGCAAAACGTGTGGTCACGGACCAGTATGAGGTGTCGAGGCTGTATCGACTTGATGATAAGGCACGGCGACTCTATCTTGACCTTGTGAGTGCGTTCGAACTTGAGGAGCCGATTCCGCTCTCCGATGTGCGGGCGCAGGTGACCTCGTTCAAGGACAGCGACTCCTTCGAAGAGGCGCTCGCAACCCTGAACCAGCATGGCCTCCTTACGAAACCGGGACCGGGGACTATCAAGATACTGGATAACCGCCCGGTGCGGGCATGAAGAACCGAGTGCCCTGGGGATATTCCCTTTCGTTCTGCTCATTGCTGTTTTTTCATATTTTCTGCTCTGATATGTGACTGAACATTACAATGAGTGTGCACATCACATGTCACCGCTGTAGACATGCGTGGTAATAATCAGAACAGAAACGCAGACTGCATTTATTGAGACCAACGGAGGCAAGCCAGTCCGGACCGAATGAGGATGCGCTCGCTCTCTTCTCTCTTAAAAAACACACATAATTCTCATCGGGACACACGCATACAGAATGAAAAATGCGGATGCGATTGTGACAGCAGCAGGTTTTCAGTCAAAGAAGTGTCGGGCATGTCGAGGAGGGCAATGAACGTTCCCCGCCAGTTCTCCTAAACCTGCCATTGCTCAAACAATCGAAAACCAGAGTCAGGTTCTTCCGCAAGAGATTTTTGGCATATCCACGCTGAGGGGTTCTGGTGACCGGCCCTAATGGTGCGTTCTCAATAATCCATACCCCACTTCCCCTGCATCATACGGAATGGAGATAAACTACCCCAGATAATCATCTCATCATGAAGCGGCTGGAGACCCTGGCCGTCATCGCCCATGACATGGGAATCATCTTCAAGTTCCTTGGAGTGATTACCCTCGTTCCCTTCTTTGTGCTTGTCATATTCAGGGAATGGGACATGGTGGTGCCTCTGGCCTCCGTTCCGCTGACATTTTTGCTCCTCGGGCTCCTCATATCCCGCATTCCAAGAAGAGAATATATTCCGCAGATCTCGGTTGCACTTGCTGCCGTGGCGCTCATCTGGCTTGCGATTGCCGTGATAGGAGCTCTCCCGTTCGTCATCGGTGTGCACATGAGCTGGACGGACAGCATCTTTGAGGCCATGTCGGGGTGGACGGGAACCGGGTTTACGGTGATTGGGACCCTCGACTCCACCCCAAAGACCCTCCTCTTCTGGCGCTCGTTCATGCAATGGGTCGGCGGGGTTGGAGTGATCGCCTTTGGCATCGCCATGCTCTCCAGGTCAAGCCTCATGCAGCACCAGCTCTACCGGTCCGAGGGGCGATCCGAGGAGCTGATGCCGAGCGTGGTCTCAACCGGGAGGCGCATGTGGGTCATATATCTCTTCCTCACCGTCGTCTTCACCGGTATGGTGATGCTCTCGGGGATCCCCCTCTGGGACGCCCTCAACCTGACGATGGTCTCCATTGCCACCGGGGGTTTCTCACTCCATGATGCCGGGATGGTATATTATCACAACGTGGTCCTCGAGGGCCTCCTCATCCCGGTCATGATCGCGGGTGCATTGCCTTTCAAGCTCTATTTCCTCATGTACAGGGGGAAGATCCGGCCGTTCTTCAGGGACAGAGTCGTCCGCCTCATCCTGGCTCTGGCGCTGGTGGGATCGGTCGTGGTCACTCTCGATCTCCATGTCTTCAATAATTTCCCCCTTGAGACTGCGGTCCGGCAGGGTTTCTTCTGCACGATATCGGGGTTGACCTGCACCGGGCTCCAGAACTCTGACCTCCACTGGGTGTCAGGGCCGCTCATCGTCATTATCATCCTCATGATGATCGGCGGGGCGGCCGGGAGCACGTCCGGAGGTATCAAGGCCAACCGGGTCATTTTCGCGTACGAAGGCCTCGTCTGGTGGTTCCGGCGCTTCTTTGCGAGGGGAAGGGAGATAGTCCCGTTCCGGCATGAAGGAAAAGCCATCCCCACGCGGATTTCGGAAGTCGAACTCTCCAAGAACATGCTGATCATCGTCCTCTATGTCCTGATCATCTTCGTGGCCACAATCATCGGTCTCCATCTTGCGGCAACCGACTTCAAGGTCCACGAGGTGGTGTTCGAGGAGGTCTCGACGATGAGCAACGTGGGCCTTGGCCTTGGGTACCTGACTCCCGCAAGCCCGCTCTCGACCAAGTGGATATTCATATTCCTGATGTGGATTGGAAGGCTGGAGATCATCCCTGTCCTTATCCTGGCCATGGGATTCGCCAGGGGATTCGAAGCCCGCGTGAAGGGAAGCAGGAGATGAATTGCCTGCAGAACATGCATCGGCTCTTGGCAGGGGCACCGGTGCAATTTCGCGCGAACATATCTGAAAGAGAGAAGGTCCCGAGGAAATAGACTGTATCATCCCAAGCCGGTTTCCCTTCGGGTCCTTGAAAAATGAATGTATTCAGACTACTTTTCCCTTCCAGAAACCGACGAGGGCAGTGCCTATAAGGATTATTCCAAAAATCGTCGAGAAATAGTCCATGATTCCCGGGGCGGCCATTCCCTGCATGATGCCGGTCAGAAGAAGGAAAAAGCCGACCACCAGGAGGAGGATATTGATGATCTTCGGGTCCATGGGAGGTTCTCGCCATGGGGGTATAAAAGGCTTTCACTCCTCTGAATGGCCAGATCAGGAATTAAAAAAAATTATGGGGGGTCCCTACCGCCTTCTCGCCAGGATAAGGACGCCAAGGATCGCAAGGGCGCCGGCAACAATCGTGATGGGAAGGGGGGACCTGGTGGGTGCCGTGGTGGGGACAGGAGAGAGCATTCCCATCACGGGAGTGGTCTGCCCTGCAGCGACCTGGGCGGAAACTTGGGCATCGGTATACCCGGGCATCCGGAACGTCACCACGTGTGAGCCCGCCGGGACATCATGCAGGGAGAGCGGGGAAAATCCCCTGTATACGTTGTCAAGGTAGACATCGGCTCCTGAAGGGGAGGACTGTGCGGTGATGTCTCCCGTTGCGGACGGGACGGATCCCGGCGTGAGCGAGACGGATACTGTCGAGGTCTGTCCGGCCGAGACCGCGACCGTGGTGGAAGAGTCCTGGTACCCGCTCTTCAGCAGCGTGACGGTATGGGTGCCCGGAGCGACTCCCGTGATATCGAATGGATTTCCATGGAGGGTCTTTCCACGGTAGTTCCCGTCGAGGTAGATGGCAGCGCCGTCGGGGACCGAACTGACGAGGATGTCACCGGTAGTGGGCTGGTATACCGGGGTGAGTGAGACAGAGACAGAGGACTGGCTCCCGGTCGAAATATCCACGTTCTGGGTGTAGTCCTGGTAACCCGAGAGGTGGAGGCGGACCGCATGCCTGCCCGCGCTCAGGGATCCGACGGTGAGTGGCGTGTATCCCCTGTATATCTCGTCGACGTAGACCTCCGCGCCGGAGGGCGAAGAAGTGACCCGGAGTGACCCGGTAGTCTGCATAGGAGAGAGCGATGCGCTCACGCTGGAAGTCCCACCCGCACTCACGCTGACAGAGGTGCTGTAGGGGAAGTATCCGGCCATGGATATCTCGATGGTGTGGTATCCTGGCGTCACGTACATGAAGTTCCCCGGAGTTGTCAGGGTAAGGCCCCCGTCAAGCCTGGCAATGGCCCCGGATGGCGAGGAGCTCACCTGGATGGTCCCTGTCTGGACGACGGGCTGGAGATTTGCGTTCACGTAGATGGTCTGGCCCGGGGACGGGTTCTGGTTATAGGTCATTGTCCAGGTATTATACCCGTACTTGCTGATCGAGACGGAATGCGACGGGGTCCCGGTCGTATACACTTCGGTGACCACCGGCGTCTCTCCAAGGTATTTCCCGTCGAATATGACATCGGCTCCACTCGGGACCGAACTGAAGGAATAGTACCCTGTATCTCCGCCGATCTGCTCGCGGTGCGCCATCCCCTCCGGCGGCATGGAAGTTGCTTCCGCGGCCGTGGAATCAAAGGGGACGTCAACGCCTGCGGCAAGCCCAGTTCCCGCCGAAATTAGGCAGAGCAGGCAGAAAATAAGTACAATCAATCTCATGAGATCCTCCATTTCCTTCTGTATGATGAGTCTTCGAATCATTCCCTGATTAAGGCTTCTGCACCGGGGCACCTCATGATAACCCGTCTGACTATCCGCGTCAGAGATCACAATGAGAAGTTTTGCAATTGCCCTGCTGGCGAAACGGAATTTCATAAGCCCTCCGGATGTCACTCTGGCGTTGCCGCCAGGGAACCTTTGGCGGGGAATGGGCATGCGGCTCCGCCTCATCCCGAATTGCCAGGAGCAAAGGGCCAAGTATCATCTGCATTCGGCGTCAACAACTTGAGTGAGCAGGTTCCATGGCTGCCGGATACGATCTTGTCCTCTCAAACGTTCTCCTCCCGGGTGGAAGAGTTGCGGACGTCTCGATCTCCCGTGGAAAGGTCTGTCACGTGGGTGCACGCCGTGCTGCCGGCGAGATCATCGACTGCCGCGGGATGACGGTTCTTCCCGGTGCAGTTGACATGCACGTCCACATGAGAGGCAGGGACCAGCGGCACAAGGAGGACTGGGCAAGCGGCAGCATGAGTGCACTCGCAGGAGGAGTGACCGTTGTCGTGGACCAGCCGAACACGGTCCCTCCGCTCACCACCCCTGAATCGTTCACGCGCAGGGTGGCCGAGGCCAGGGAAGCATCGTGGTGCCACTTTGCCATCAATGCAGGCTTCGCCCCGGGTTGCGACCTTCCGGCCCTCTGGAGAAGGGGGGCAATGGCGTTTGGGGAGATCTTTGCTGCCGCATCGAGTTATGCCGAAGGGCTCTCTTACGCGGACCTCGGCAACGTGCTCGGAACCGTTTCATCCCTGGGAGGACTCTGTACCATCCATGCCGAGGAGGCGGGTGTGGGGCCCGACACGGACCTGGACTCCCACCACGCACTGCGCCCGCCCGAGGGCGAGGCCGTTTCAGTGCAGCGGGTCAGGGACCTGAATAACCGTGGATGCCGCCTCCATTTCTGCCACCTGAGTTGTGCGGAATCGGTAAGCAACGCCGGCAATTCAACGGTGGAGGCCGCTCCCCATCACCTCTTCCTCTCCCTCGAAGAATTCGACCCACCTGATGCCAGAGGGAAGGTGAACCCCCCGCTCCGGCCGGATGCTGTCAGGAGGAGGCTTGTCTCCGTGTGGGACAGGATAGACGTCCTGGCATCTGACCATGCCCCTCATACCCTTGCAGAGAAGGAGCAGCCATTCTGGAACGCACCATCGGGGATCCCTGGGGTGGAGACCATGGTGCCGCTGGCCCTCGCATTCTGCCGGGAGAGGAAGATACCCCTCGCATCGCTGATCGAAAAGACTTCTGTGAGGCCGTGCGGGATCCTTGGGATCCCGAGAGCCGGTTTCCAGGCAGGCGACCGGGCGGATTTTGGAATCTTTCCTCCAGGTGATGTAGCCATCGATGCGGACATGCTGCACAGCAGGGCCGGGTGGACCCCGTATGAGGGAAAGAGGGCAGCCTTTCCTGTCACCGTGATCATGGGTGGGGAGGTGGTCTTTTCAGAGGACACCTTCACACTGGGCCACCCTTCATGGTTCCCGGGGAGAGGCTTTATAGGAGAGGAACTCCCCAGGAATAGTGCCGACACAGCACAACCATAGGTCCCCGGGTGATCGATTGGCGGATGCCTGGAGATGAACCACGGGACAACCCGGTTGTGCGACAGGCACCGCCCGGCAATGGGTATAAACAGGGGAGGGACGGCATCAGCCCACCGGTGATCCGCAGTTGTTAATGCCGGGCGACACTACCTTTCCTATGTGTGGATGCATTGCATGACGCCCTGACGGAGAGCAGGGAAGGGACAATTCTCTCTCTCGATGTCTCGGCCGGCGCAAAGGAGAACAGGTTTCCGTCGGGATACAACCCCTGGAGGAAGAGTATCGGCTGCAATGTCCGTGCTCCCCCAGTGGGAGGAAAGGCCAACGCGGCGGTGGTCAGACTTCTGGCCGGTTTCTTTTCCATCAATGAAGAGAGAGTGCAGATACTCTCGGGGGGCACATCGCACCAAAAACGGATACTTCTCAAAGGGCTTGGTCCGCCCGAAGTCCTGGATATCCTGGCACGTTCCAGTGACCCTGGAATATGATTCGATCCATCTGACTTACTAAAGGATTCTCCCTCCGGGCAGGTTCTCCAAAAATATATTGATATATTATAATATCTAACATATATTTGTCACATGACAGGTGCAGCAGTTCAGCATGGCATTGGTTGGGTGACAGATCACGATTCACGGAGTGGAATGTATGTACTCCAGCGATACTACCAAGTACATGATTCATATTCACCTCGAGGCAGAGGGGGTGGTCGAGAAGCCTGACGTAGTGGGGGCCGTATTTGGCCAGACTGAAGGGTTGCTCGGCGAAGACCTGGACCTGCGCGATTTACAGAGAACAGGGCGCCTGGGCAGGATAGATGTCCAGGTGACAAGCAAGAAAGGCGAGACGAAGGGAGAGATCTACATAGCGTCCTCACTCGACCGGGCCGAGACTGCCATACTTGCCGCGTCTTTCGAGACAATTGACCGTGTTGGGCCCTGCGTTGCGCGGGTCCGCGTGGAATCGATCGAGGATATCAGGGTCACGAAGCGAAGGCAGGTCATCTCAAGGGCACGCGAACTCCTGATGGACGCGTTTGAGGAGGGCACCATCGACAGCAATGTCCTGATCGACGAGGTCAGGGAGAGCATGAGGATGGAGAAGATCGGGACCATCGGCGAGGACAAGGTGCCTGCCGGTCCGAATGTCGTCGATTCCGATGCCATCATAGTGGTCGAAGGGAGGGCAGATGTCCTCAACCTGCTCCGCTTCGGTATAAAGAATGCGGTTGCGGTGGAAGGCACGCGTATCTCCCGGACGATCGCCGACCTCTGCGAGAAGAAGACCGCAACCGCATTCTTTGACGGGGACAGGGGTGGAGACCTCATCCTTCGCGAACTGATGCAGGTCGCGGAGATCGATTATGTTGCATACTCCCCGCGGGGAAAGAGCGTGGAGGATCTGGGCAGAAAAGAGATTGTCAAGGCATTGAGAAACAAGATACCGGTTGAGTACGTAAGGGAGGAGCTTACCGGTGAGGAAGAGGGTGAGGCTGCGGACGTCCCCGTCCCGGCAAGTTCTCATGAGGGAATATCAAGGAAGACGAGGGAGAGTGATCCATCTCACAGAAAGCGGGGAGACGAAAAACAACCTGGTGCCACCTCCCCGACCGCGCCCCGCACCCTTACCGATCATCTCGCCGCAATGCGAGGGTCCCGGAATGCGCGATTCCTGTCGCGGGACTTTACCGTCATCCGTGACGTTGCCGCGGAGGAGGTTGACCGAGCGCTTGAAGAGATGAACGGTGATGCCGCCGGGCTTTTACTTGACGGAGAGGTAAACCAGAAGCTCCTGGACACCCTTGCAGGAAAAGGTCTCGAGTACGTGGCTGCCAGAGAGTATAAAGGCATAATAAAGCGTCCTTTATCGATAAAACTCCTTAAAATGGCCTGATCCTTTTGCAGGGGTTACCTATTTATTCCCTCTGCAACAATCCTCTTCTGGAGCTGAGAGGATGCACAAAGAGGAACTGATTACACTTCACCAGATGCTCTACGAGATCAAGGACTATTTTGAGTCCACGAATTCTGACCTGAAATTCAACCAGTACTACTCTCTTAAAATAAACCCCGCACAGCTTCACAAAAGCAAGATGGAACATAAATATGCCATCTTCATCCTGGGTAACGAGCTTGCGAATGCCATGAAGGACGTGGAATTCTCTGCTTCGGGGCGGATCTCGGCCAGGATGAAGGAACTTGCAGTCAAGACCCTAAAAGAGATGGAATACCTCCAATAAGCAATCTGTTTTCCTGATCCTCTCCACTCAGGTCCTCATCTGCTTTTCCTCGGAAAGGAGATACCCGGCCAGGAACCCGGGGATGTTGACTCCCATGCAGTGCCAGTTGGGTGTCCCGTTCACCTCGAGCACGCAGTAATCGTCACCGCACGGGAGGAGATCAACGCCGCCATAGTCCACCCCGACTGCTCTCGCAGCGGCCCCTGCAAGTTCTCCCATCCGGTCATCTATCTCCACAGGTCTGCCTGTCCCCCCCTGGTGGATGTTATGGGTCAAAGAATCCGAGACCCTCGATATGGCCCCTACCGCCTCCCCGTCGATGACGAACACCCGGAAATCCCTGTCGTTTGGGACATACTCCTGGAGGTAGTAGGGAGGGCTGCCGAGTTGTGCAGGCGAATCGATCAGAAAGATACCGTTCCCATCGTAGCCATATACAGGTTTGATCACCATCTTTCCAAACCTTGCGAGAAGATCAGCCGCGGTCTCGCGCGACGAGGTGAAGAAGGTCCTGGGAGTCGGGATACCCTGGCGGACGAAGAGCGTGCTCGTAAGCACTTTGCTTGCGCAGGTGAAGATGGCAAGCGGCGTGTTGACCACCCGGTTGCTGACCGAGAGGGCATGGACGACCTCGAACTGGTGTTCGTCCTGCCGGAGCCCGCAGACCCAGATAAGCGCACCTGATAAGGGACTCGAGAAAGGATCGAGGGTGTCAAGATCGAGATAGGAGCTTCGGCCTCCCTGCCTGGCAATCTCCCATGTGACCATGGAGGTCGAGTCGTCACCAGTGGTGTCGGTAGGCTTTCTTACGATATAGATCATGTGAGGGTCCCCATTGCGTGATATCACGTTGGAGTCTGGAGAGCATAATGGTGACTTGCCCCGCGAACCGAAAAACCCCTGCCTTTTTGGGAACGCGGGGCATCACATTCTTCTTTCCTGACGCAGAACAGACCAGTATGCGTTATTATCCGGACCCCGGTAGAGCAATCGATCTCTCCAGGCTGAACAGGGTGGTTGAAGAGTCCTTTGCGGAGCATGCCCGGGGCAGGGTGCAGATGCCCCCGAAAGTATATGTGACCCTTCCACGCGGTGATTTTCGGACAATGCCCGCATACATACCCTCGCTTGGTATTGCGGGGGTGAAGATCGTGAACGTCCACCCCGAGAACCCGTCGAGAGGTATCCCTTCTGTCATGGCGATCACGATCATACTTGACGTGGATACAGGGGCCCCCCGTGCCGTTCTGAACGCCACGGAGCTGACCGATATGAGGACCGGTGCTGCAGGTGCCGTGGCGGCAGCACATCTTTCCCCTTCAAGGTCAGTGAGTCTCGGGATGGTGGGTTCCGGCAGGCAGGCAAAATCCCAGGTGGAGGCCATCGAGAAGGAACTCGACGTCCGGGAAGTCCTCGTCTGGAGCAGGAGCGAGAAGAATGCCAATCACCTGTGCACGCAGCTTGACCATTTGGAGTGCAGGACCTCGAGCCTCCCGAAGGTATGCGAGTGTGACGTCCTGGTCACTGCCACCCCGTCCAGGGAACCCCTCGTCCTTGACGAGTGGATACGGGAAGGTACACATATCAATGCGATCGGTGCGGATGCCCCGGGAAAGGAGGAGCTTGACCCGGCCATCCTCAGGCGGGCAAGGGTATTTGTTGACGACCCCGAGCAGGCAGCCCATTCCGGCGAGGTGAATGTTCCCATTTCAAGTGGCCTTTTCTCCATGGATATGATCGCAGGAACCCTCGGCCAGGTCGTCATCGGTGAAAAAAGGAGGATGAACCGCGACGAGATCACGGTATTTGACTCGACAGGACTGGCGATACAGGACCTCGCGATCGCGGCGATTGCACTGGAAGACCAGGGCGGCATCGAGCTTGCGTTTCCCTGACCCGGTCGTCAGCCACCCGGTTGCCCGGACCCCCAAAGATTTTTGGCAGCCCTCTACCGGGGGAGGGGAGAGCTCCACTTCTTCCACACGGTCTCCCGGTATACGGGGCCGCTGTTGTAGGTGCAGAAAGGAATGAGGGTGCCATCAGGCGTTGCATAGTGGATGCAGCAACGCTGTACGCGCGAGAGGTCGTAGTTGTACCTGTCCATGAAATGCATGGTTCCGATAAAGAGGGCATTCCAGTGGAAATCGCGCAGGGCTTCGAAGTTCTGAAAGAGAAGCGTCTTTCCAAAGAGTTTCCAGAACTCGGAGCTGCTCCCATGCTCGCTCTTCTTGAAAGAGTCGTTCATCTCTCCGATTGCTTCGATGAGTGCCTTGTATTTGTTCAAGGTTCCGCCTCTCCGAAGCTTTCCCGAAGTCTCGCTCAACGCATGCATGAGGCTCTCCACGTCCACCATCCGGTTCACGGGCGTCAGGCCGTCGTTGTTCACGAAAACGTAGGTTGCCGCACCGCAGTGCTGGTGGGCAGTGAAGCGGATCTGCGGCTTGCCGGTGTAGGCCTCCACGAAGTCGGAGAAAGGCACCACGCAGGGCACAGGATAGAAGTCGGCCTTCTTGATCACGCCGCCTGTCTGGTCTTCTATGTCCCCGAGGAGTTCAGGGATGGTGATCCGTTCACGCTGCACGTCCTCTTCGCTTGCAGCCCCGGTAAACGCGATAGGCTGGAAGTTGACACCCCTGACAGCGTGGATGTGGTCTGCGGCGAACCTGATGATTGCGCCGAGCTCGTGGTCGTTCCTGCCCTTGATTACCGTGGGTACAAGCACGATCCCGACCTTCATCTCCTCGCTGTATTTCACCACTTTCGAATCGCTGGCGAGCTTCGGGTTGGTCTCCCTGCTCACCCCATCGAAGTGGAGGTACAGGGTCGAGAGGCCTGCTTGACGGAGTTCTTCAAGATAAGATGGGTCCTGCGCAATCTTGATGCCGTTCGTGGCTACCTGCACCTGGGGAAAGCCCAGTTCCTTTGCGGTCCGGATGATCAGGGGGAGGTCCTCCCGCATCGTGGGCTCCCCACCCGAGAACTGGACGGCTGGGGCAGGAACAGGCATCTCATTCCTGAGCAGTTTCATCATATCGACGATCTGCTCGAATGTGGGTTCGTATAAATAGCCGCAGGCCCTTGCATTGGCAAAACAGAAGTCGCAGTTCAGGTTGCAGCGATTGGTGAGGTCTATATTTGCTAGGAGGGTGCCTGACTTGTGGTTGCTGCATATCCCGCAATAATTGGGACAGCCATCGGGTGGTGCGAGCCGGTGAGGGTTCTCTATTCCTCTCCCCAGCGATTCATACTGCTCGAACTTTTTCCATAATTCTGCATCAGACCAGTATACATCCCGGAAATGACCATGTTCCGGGCAGGAGCGCTCCAGCCAGACCTTGCCATCCTCTTCAACGACGGTTGCCTCGAGGACCGCGTTGCAGGTCGGGCATAAACTCCTGGTTCTCTTCAAGATAACGGCCATGTCACCAATCCACCCAAGAATTGATATCTTCTGGGATATCTTAATGTTTATAATTACTCTTTATTACAGTTGTCTGGAGAGCATATTATTAGTCCTGATTCCCTCATAATAGCATTGGTAGCCGCGTTATGGTGCATGCTGCCGGCTTATGTACCCAACTCGGTGGCAGCGGCCCTTGGTGGTGGCACTCCAATCGACGGGGGCAGGAATTTTTCTGACGGGAGGAGGCTCTTTGGGGATGGAAAGACGTATCGTGGGTTCTTCGCCGGTGTGGCAGGAGGGATCCTTGCGGGAGGGGTGCAGATATGGCTGCAGTGGGCATTTTCACTCCCATTGCTCCCTGCCCAGACCCTGCTCTCCGTCATCCTCCTCGCGACAGGGGCCCTCCTTGGCGACCTCGCCAAGAGCTTCTTCAAGCGGAGGCTTGGAAAGGCCAGTGGAGAGCGCTGGCCCGTCGCCGACCAGTATGACCTTGTGGCGGGAGCTTTCCTGATGCTCGCCGTCTTTGATCTCCCATGGCTCATGGAGGCAGTTACACTCCCGGTACTCTTCTGGATACTCGTCCTCACGCCACTTCTCCACAAAACCGCAAACATGATTGGCTATCTTGCCGGAGTGAAAGATGTACCATGGTGACAAGAATCGCACACCTGCTGGAGGAGCACGGAGCCCTGGAATTTGGGGATTTTGTCCTGGCATCGGGTGCCCGGAGCAGTTATTACCTCGATATCAAGAGAGTGGTGACACAACCAGGGGCTCTCCGGGAGATTGCAGAGACCATCACCCGGGGCTATACGTTCGACATGGTGGCGGGAGTCGCAGTGGGAGGGGTCCCCCTCGCGGTCGCCGTCTCCCTTGCAAGCGGCAAGCCCTTTGCGATCATCCGCAGCGAGGAGAAAGGTCATGGCAAATCGGGGAGGATCATCGGCGACGTCGGGGGCAAGAATGTCCTCCTCGTGGAGGACGTGACCACCTCAGGAGGGTCCGCCCTGTTCGGCATCCGAGTGCTCAGGGATGAGGGAGCGACTGTTGATACCGTGGTGACCGTGGTTGACAGGGAATCGGGTGCCGCTGCGCTCCTTCGCGAAAATGGAGTTGCACTGGACGCACTTGTCAGGGCGTCTGATATTGTAGGCACAAAGGCGAGAACAGCAACGGTGAAGACCACCGGTTCAGATACATGACTATGAAGATCCTGGTTGTGGGAGGGGGAGGAAGGGAGCATGCCATCGCCCGGGCACTCTCCCGCAACAAAGAGACAGAACTCTGTGCCGTCATGGCCCGTCCAAATCCTGGGATCGCGAGGCTCTGCAATAACTATCTCCTGGAGAAAGAGACCAGGGCCGATTCAGTCGCTGCATTTGCCCTGAAGGAATCGATTGACTACGCGATCATCGGGCCCGAGGCACCCCTCGAGGCAGGGGTGGTGGACAGGCTCGAAGCCGAAGGCATCCCCTGCATGGGGCCCTCGAGGGCAGCTGCCCGCCTCGAGACCGACAAGGCATTCTGCAGGGAGATGATGGCGCAGCATGGCATTGCCGGGTGTCCTCGTTACCGCATCTTCCGCGAGGCGGAGGATGCAGTCCGGTTTCTGGAAGCCCATGACGGGGACATGGCTGTCAAGCCTGCAGGCCTCACCGGGGGAAAGGGAGTCCGCATCATGGGTGAGCACCTGGACAGGAAAGGTGCGATCGCGTATATCAGGAGTCTCGGGTCAGACATCGTGCTTGAGGAGAGGCTTGTCGGGGAGGAGTTCACTCTCCAGGCATTCACCGACGGTGAGCACCTTGTGCCAATGCCCCTCGTGCAGGACCACAAGAGGGCGTACGAAGGTGACGAGGGCCCGAACACCGGGGGGATGGGGTCCTACTCCATGCCGGATCACGGGCTCCCCTTCGTGACGGAGTCGGACCGGCGCAGGGCGCTTGGCATCATGCAGTCCGCGGTTGCGGCCATGGAGGAGGGAGGGACTCCTTACCGCGGAATCCTCTACGGGCAGTTCATGAATACCCGGGACGGGCCGATGGTGATTGAGTTCAACGCAAGGTTCGGGGACCCGGAAGCGATGAATGTTCTCTCAATTCTCGAGACCGACCTCATGGACATCATCGAGCGGGCAATCGAGGGGACCCTCTCAGGGGGCAGGGTCCGCTTCTCCGCACAGGCCACCGTCTGCAAGTACCTCGTGCCGGAAGGATACCCCGAGTCCCCTGTCACCGGCCAGCCGGTATCTCCGGGGGTGTACGAACCGGCACTCCTGTATTATGCCAACGTGGAAGAGAAAGATGGCACCCTCTATACGCAGTCCTCCCGGACCATGGCGTTCGTGGGGATGGCAGCCACCCTCGCGGAAGCAGAAGAGATCGCGGAGCGTGCCGCATCGGGAGTGCAGGGGATGGTACGCCATCGCAGGGACATAGGTTCGGCATCCCTGCTGAAGAGGCGGGTGGATCACATGAGGGGACTTCGATGAAACGGGATATTCTCTCCATACTGGACATGACAGAGGGGGAACTCCGGAATCTGCTGGATGAGGCAGAGCGGCTGAAACGGATGCGGAAGTCGGGGATCCCTCATCCGCTCCTCCCTGGGAAGACCCTTGCAATGATCTTCGAGAAGTCGTCTACCCGCACAAGGATCTCGTTTGAGGTGGGGATGGCGGACCTTGGAGGATGCGCCCTCTTTCTCAATGCCCAGGACATGCAGATCGGGAGGGGAGAGGAGATCCGCGATACCGCGAGGGTGGCATCGAGATACGTGTCGGGGGTGATGATCCGGGCCTATCGGCACGATACCATCAGGGAGTTCACCCGGTATTCCTCGGTCCCCGTGATCAACGGCCTCTCCGATCTCGAACACCCGTGCCAGATACTCGCTGATATCATGACCATCAGGGAGCATTTCCCTCTCCTGGAGGATGTGCGCGTCGGGTGGGCAGGGGACGGAAACAACGTCTGCAACTCGCTTATCCTCTCGACAATCCTCACCGGTATGGAGATCACCGTGGCCACTCCTCGGGGCTTCGAGCCACCCGCAAAGGTGGTTGAAATGGCCCAAAAGAGGGGAGGAAAAGTCACCCTTGTCCGGGACCCGGAGGCTGCGGTCAGGGATGCCCACGTCGTGGTGACCGACACCTGGGTCTCGATGGGCACCGAGAAGGAGCGGGAGGCGAGGCTGCAGGCGTTCAGGGGGTTTACCATCGACCGGAGGTTCATGGATATGGCTTCTCCTGACGCGATCTTCATGCATTGCCTGCCGGCCCACCGCGGCCAGGAGGTCACTGACGATGTGATCGAGGGGCCGGGAAGCGTGGTCTTTGACGAGGCGGAGAACCGGCTCCACGCCCAGAAAGCCCTGCTCGTGTTCCTGATGCAGGACGGGGAGACCCAGGCCAGGAGATGAGCGGGAGTTCGTTCTGACTGAATCCTTTTTTTGCTCTGGGATATCACAGTGAAAGGAACAGAATAATCTCAATTTTGCAGTATTTACGAATTTGATCGCCCCTTCCTTACTTCAGAAACAGGTGCCACCGCCGGGCCTGGACTCCCTCCCTCAATGAAATGATTGTGGATCATCCCCTCACCTTGCGGACGGGGTGTAATGTGGGAACGCTCTTTACAGTCTCAATGCGGATTATTACGGAGCTGGAGTGAAAGGTAAAGGAACATCGGAGTGCACGCAGAGCTGATGCCCGGGCACCCCACGCAACTGACCCGAATCGGTGGTGTGAATCGGCTCTGGTCCTGCCGAGTCTGCCTGTTTTACGGCTCTCCTTTGTATCAATGTCATCGATGGTAATGAGAATAGACATGGAGGAGACGGGAGGTAAAGCAACTCTTCCGTATGATCCGTCAAAGGAAATGACATTGAATGGATGGCTGCACATTTTCGTTGTTGCTCAAGGTAAAACATAGCTGCCGGGGTTGGGCGAAGTTCCAGTTTCTTCCGGTTCAGGGAATAAACCCCGCATAAGATTTATAAGCAAGTGGTCAGAGTATCATGTAACGCCAGGATTCAAAGTTCGGTACTTGTCCGATGGGGGATTGGGGGTGCCAGGGGTTTGGAGCGGGTGGATGCCCACGTTCAGTATCATGCGGCGTTTGGATGATCTTTTCAATTTGGAGGATTCTCATGGCATGTGAATGTAAGAAAGTGTCAAATAGCGAATTCTGTAAGATGACTGCAACAGCATGCAATACTACCCCGTTTCTAGAGTGGAATGATCCATTGCTTGGTACCAGTTACGGCAACCAGAACCAGGGTCCATGCTGTTTCATCGCCTCCCTCTCAGCGGTTGCATGGATATGGCCCTACAACCTTGAGCCTTTCAAGTGCAGGTCTCCATCCAGCACGGAGGCAGATGGAACCCGGAAATATAAGATCCCGTTCAGGTTTCCCACCGAAAACATCGAAATCACTGAAAAAGTGGCATTAGATGGCTCTAATTACTGCTTCTCGCGATCAAGGGATGCGCAGGAGTTGTGGGTGTCCCTCTACGAGAAGGCATATGCACGAAAATTGACGCAGGCAGACAAGTGTGACTCCTACACAGGTGTTCCGTGGCCTGGGAATGCAATTGATCCCCTTAAACATATTACGGGATATTCCGCGAATAGTGAAATCGACTCAACCAAAATATATTCCAAGATCCAGTCAAAGTGCTTCAGAAACAAGACTAAATATGCCACGGTAATCTGGAGCAGCAGCCACGCATATTCCGTTCTGGGTTATATGCAGTATAATTCGACAGAATACCTGGTTCTGAGGGATCCCGCGGGCTCAAACCCCTATATAAGGTCTGATATCGTCGAAAATGTAGACTGGTCAATACCTGAGGATTTTGTATGGAATCCAGTCACCAATACCAAGTCGACCTGTCCCTGCAGGGGGGGCAGTCTGAATATAAAACTTAAAGACGGAATGTTCGGCCTGAAGTATGACAAAGTAAAGGACTATTTCCAGGGGTGTGCATGGGCGGGCCCTGTGTGAGTCCCTGATGATCAGGTGAGGAGAAGGTGAATCATGCAGATGTTGCATCGCGGTAACCTGGAAGATTGGCATCTCCCCTCTCTCCAGGTGTCATTTATATTGCTCGTTCTTCTTCCCGGAGTCGCAGTTGCTGCTCCCTATGACACTGCCACCTGCACCATCCTCTCCGTACTCACCGGGGATTCACACCAGTATTACCCGGCTATCCATGATGATCTGGTGATATGGATCGATACCCCAGGATCAGGCTTCGCCCACCACTATAATCTCTCAACAGGAGAGGAGAGGGTCCTCCCCACTACCTTCATCCCAGCAGACGGGTTGTGTCCCGATTTATCCGGCAGGTTCGCCATGTGGACAACCTTTGATGGATCGGACTACGGAGTGATCCTCTATGATCTTCAGACCGGGGAAGAATCCTGGATCTCAGGTGGAAACGGATCCATGGCCATGAACGCCAGAATCAGTGATGACAGTCTTGTATGGGAGGAAAATATTCTCGGGAGTTTTGATCTCTACCACATGGACATTCACACGGGCAATGTGACCCTGCTCACACCGGGCACAGATGACAGTGACCAGACAAATGCCGCAATATCAGGTGACTGGGTGGCCTGGCAGAGCCTGGATGCAGCATCGGGTACATCCGATATCTACCTCGCATCCCTTCTTTCGGGGAATGCGACCCTCATCACCCCTGGAACAGATGACTCCGATGAACTTTACCCGGCGATCGATGGCAGTCACTTAGTCTACCAGCGGCTGGATCCGGCCACCTGGTGCTCTGATATATACCTTTACAATCTCACTTCGGGAGCAACACTCCTCCTCACCCCAGATACTGAACAGACGAGTGAAATATCTCCAATAATCCAGAATGGGAAGATCGTCTGGATAGGGGAGGACCCTGCAGACTATTCAAATGATCTCTATCTCTATGAGATTGATACCGGCTTCACCCGGCTCCTTCAGAGGTCCATCGAGGAGACTGATCCAGGTCTTCCCTCAATGTATGGGGAACGGATCGTCTGGCAGCAGATGGATCCCGATACTGGATATTTTGATATTCATATGATGACTCTGGGTGTCGAAGAGCCACAGATCACAGCAAATTTCACCACTCACCTCTTCAAGGGAGGAGTCCCCCTGCAGGTCAATTTCACTGACCTCACATCCGGGGGACCTTCGGGATGGCATTGGGATTTCGGGGATGGGAACACTTCGGCAGAGCAGAACCCTTCACACACTTACCGCACACCTGGTGCATATGATGTCTCCCTGATTGTCCATACCGAGTACCAGAGGTCGGGTGTCCGAACCCCCGCATGTATCTATGCAGGAAGCCCGCCGACGCCTGCTTTTTCGTTCGACAGGGGAGAGGGGCTTGCTCCTCTGACGGTGAACTTCACAGACCTGTCAACCGGGTCGCCGGAAACCTATCTATGGGATTTCGGAGACGGGTCCACTTCATCCGAGAAGGACCCGTCACACACTTACCTTGTCCCGGGCAGCTACTGTGTTTCCCTGACCGCCGGCAACGAGTTCGGGAACACTACCAGTTCGGTCGAAGGCTGCATCGTGGTCCCGTTCGGTGTGAGGAATGACCTGCTGCTGGACATCCCGGGCATCTCATGTCACGATGCCATCTCTATCAGTCGATTGAAGCTGAATTCGAGCCTTATCGAGCTCAATATCATCAACAACACATCCATCGAAGTGATCCCCGATACGGGAACCGGGATCGGGAAGATACTGTTCATTGCCGATGAAGGTTTTTCCTGGACAGACCAGTTCTCGCTCGAGGGGAATCTCACTGGGGTGAATATATCAAGTACTCCGCTCTTCTACGGTGGCAGCACTGACAACTCGACCTTTTCGTACCGGGTGCACATGGCTGAATATCCCTTGAATGGAACATTCCACGCGGAGGCATGGAAGAACGCGACTCCCATGGACTACGAGAAGTTCAAGGCAATCTCGATCCTCGAAGGCTATTCAGGAATATGCGGGGTCGCGTTCACTGCAAGGTTCGTGCAGTGCAATATAAGCGGTTGCCCGGAGGGAACACTGGTATTCGGGATCGATTCGGAATGGATTGAGAAGTACGGGTGGAGAAGGCCGGTACCAGTGGAATCGGACCCTGGGGGTGCGCAAGTGTACTTCGAAGGCCAGTACATAGGCTTAACCCCGCTTGTCCTCCCGGACGATCTTCCTGCAGGGAACCATACCCTGACGATTTACAAATCCGGTTACGGGGAAGAACTGCGTAACGTGACACTTGGGGAGAAGAGGGAGAGTATCCGGGTGATCAGGATTGCAGCGGACGGATCACACGAACTGCTTCCCGCGACGTTCCTCTCGCATGACGATGACCGTAACCTGGACTACTTTATCGCAGAGTCCCCCCATGGATTCTCCACGTTCGGCGCGGTGTCCACCAGCCATGCGGGAAGCCCTATCCAGATCATTTATCTGGCCCTGTCAGAAATTATTACCAGCATTGTAGGAGGAGGCGGAGGTGGGGGGTCCAGCTACTCAGCCTCCCTGAGTTCATATGACATACACCCAACAACTATTCCCACCCCAAATCCCACCTTCGAAGAAGTACCCACGGTCACTACGATGACCATCTCTGAAACACCACCGGAGGTGACTGCTACCGGGACTGGAGGGAATACAGAGAGACCGGGTGCACCACCAGTCCCCACCAACATCCCTGATAAGGTGTCTCCGATTCCATTTACCCTGATCCAGGGGATTGCCATTGTCTCTGCTATTATCCTGCTCGCGAGTATCCTGGTCCTCCGCTGGCAGAAGGGAGGAGAACAATCTTGAGGCTGAACGGGCAGTGGGATGACACTGCATGAGTCTGGCGGCAGTTGTTCGCCAGACAGAACCCCCGGATATTCACACGCTTGAGGAACAACGGGACATCCGGGGATTGATCGGCCTCCTCTCTTCTGCAGATTACAGGATCCGGAAACAGGCGGCAGACGCCCTTGAAAGGATGGGTGCACCTGCCATCTCGGTTCTGAATAGCCGGGCAATCCGCGGGAGCGTGGAAACCCGGATTGGGATCGTGGAGGCGATGGCAAGGATTCGGAGTGATGAGAGTGTTCCGATCCTTTGCCGGATCCTATCGGGTGACGAGAGCAACGAGATGCGCTGGATTGCCGCGATAGCCATCGGGGAGACCGGAATAAAATCGTCCATTCCGGTTCTCGTCGGTGCATTGAAAGACCGGGATAAATATGTCCGTTTTGGGGCAGCAAAAGCGCTTGAAAAGATGGAATGGAGGCCGAAAAATCCCAAGGAGGAAGTTCGTCTCCGGGTCGCGTTGCAGGCCTGGAATACCATCCCTGGCATCCCGGGTGCTCCGGTTGATATCGTCGCAGGGTATCTCGATGATCCAGACCCCAGGATCCGGTACCGCGTAGTATCCCTTCTTGGAATCCTCGGTGATCCTCGAGCGGGAGAGGCCTGCGACCTGGCGATGCGGGACGCAGACCCGGAAGTACGCTGGAAGGCGACTTTGGCATTTCCGCGGTGCAATGTCCCCCATATGTATCTCCCGGCGGGCATGTCGCGGCATGCACGGACGGGGAAGAGTCTCTTCGGAGCAATGGTTCTCAATTTTTTCTGTTTAGGCCTTGGATACAATTACCTTGGAAAATGGTGGGGGATACTGCTCTTTCAGATCGCCCTTAATACGGTGACAACACTCTCCCTTATTTACGGAAATATCCTGCCTGTTCTCCTCTTATTCTCCGTCTCATCCGTTGCGGTTGTGCACACGTGGTACCTGGGCAGGAGGATGCCTGACATATGAATGTCGCGTTCCTCATTTCGGGAGGCAGAGGGCTGTGATCCCCGGATGGTTGTATAGTTATTCCCAACCTGATATACCGTCTCTCAAAGAGAGGAAAGATTATGAAGGGCTGACAAGGGCACTCCGCCACCGTGATATCAATGTGCAATGGAGAGCAGCAAAGGCGCTCGGAGAGATAGGAGAAGAGAGTGTGCCATATCTCATTCGTGACCTCGAGAATACCTGGAGCAAAGAGGCCCGACTTGGCATCATTGAGGCGCTCGGCATGATCAGGGATCACAGGGCAGTCTCCTCACTCATTGCACAACTGGGGGACAGGAGCAACGAGATCCGCTGGGAGGCGTCTCTTGCCCTGGGAGAGATCGGGCATACTTCTGCAATTCCCGCGCTCCGGAAAGCGCTCGAGGATGAGGACAAATATGTCCGTTATGGTGCGGCCCTCTCGCTTCAAAAACTCTCGTGGGTGCCGGAAAGTGAATATGAAACGGCACTTCTGCTGGTCGGAATGCAGGAATGGGATAGAATCCGGGGGATGGGGTCCAGTTCAATCGATGCCATGGCAAATGCACTCCGGGACAATGACAGGAACATCCGCCTCATGGCAGTACAAACCATGGGCGCACTCAAGAACAAGGAAGCCATCCCAGTCCTCTACCATGCTATCAGCGACCGGGATGAAGAAGTCCGGTGGGAAGCGGTGCAGGCAGCATCCGCATGTGGTCTCCCATTGCGCTATCTACCAAGAGCCCTTATGAGGCGCCCCCGTTCCAGGAAAAATCCCCGCATTGCCGGGTTCCTGAACTTCATGGTTCCCGGGATGGGGTACTTCTATCTTGGATTCTGGTGGGGCATCCTGATCTTCCAGATCGATATATACGTGACATTGTATATTTATACAACCACGGGACACTTTACCTCTGTTGAGATTCTTTTCCCTATCTACATCCTGCTCGGAATCCATGCCTGGGTCTTGGCAAAAAAGATGCCCGACCTCTGAACAACCGTGAAAGAATACAGTGCTCATTCGCGGGAAAAAGGGCAGCTAAAAAAAGGGATTATTGCTCTTCAATAAATTTTTTCAGCTCGGTAAACATAAAGTCCTGGGCTTTCTCCACGACCGTGCGGGTCCCCCGGAATGCAAGGATTTCCCGCTCGTCTCCATCCATGTTTGCAAAGTGGAGCCGCTGTTTCCGTTCCACAAGCTCTACATCGAATTTCTGTATGATATCCGCGATGATCGAGCGCGGTACACCGGGGGGTATCAGGAGATCGAAGAGTTCCTCCCCTGCATCTGCATTGTTCCCGGTTTTGTTGGGCGAATTAGCCTGGTTCTCTTCCTCTGTCATCCGGATCTCCTCATTTGCCGATCTTTATTCTTCTTGCCATGATGCAGGGACCACCCCGGATCCCTCCAATGGGTGTCTTTGGTTTTCCCAGCGAGTTCATGCAGCGTCCCATCAGTGCTGCACCCCTTGCAAGTCCGTCGTCGACGAAGACCAGGCGGTCATTTGGGGTCTCAAAGAACTTCCTCTCGGCGATCCCTTCCAGGATATAATCAGGCTTCCTCCCGGAAATAGCTGCCCTCCCGGTGAACCCGATGCTGGAGTTCGGCAATACATGGCCCTGCTCGGCTGCCACGTCCACGAGGCGGAGCGCCATGCGTGCACATACGCGGTCGATGACCTCATTGACGATGTTCAGGTTGTGCTGGGTGTAAATCTCCCTGCCGAGATCCAGCAGTGCAGGCAGGGTGCTCCCATTCTCTCCGGCATCACAGCCGATAAGGGCCACCCCTGACTCTTTTGCGACGTCTGCGTAGACCGGAACCCTGCCGAACCTGCGCCGCTCGGGGGGCACCAGGCGGATGTCGATTAACTCGTGGGCGCGATCAACGTAGCGTTTTACGACATCACTCTGGCCTTTCAGGGCGAAATCGCTGATGACGCTCCGATCACCGAATACGTCCAGCGCGGTTCCGGTATGGGGATCCACGAGCCCGGTGCCTTTTACGATCGCATCAGGGATTGCCCCGGCTAGACCGCAAAAGTTGCCCACGGTCTTTGCAAAGGGATTCTTCTCATCGGGAGCCACCTCGCTCGTGATGCGCCCGTCGAGGGTGGTCCCAAAGTCGATTGAGATGCAGGGGTTCCGGAAATCGACGGGAGTCCACTTTGCGCCTTCCTTTATACCTGCCATCGCAAGCTCCCCCTCCATCTCGTTTGCCACCATCTCGACCCCCGTGCTCCCTACAGGGGGAATGACCCCTGCAACCGCCCCGATGAAGACCACCTTGTCCGCATAACTGAAGGGCTGAAGCTTTTGGGCCTGGTTGGCTTTTGACATCGGAGGAGTCATCTTCCTCGGAGGCACTCCGGCAAGCAGGCAGCCGTTTGCGAGGGCCAGCACGAACTCTCCTACCTGGTCAGGGGAGTCCATTGCCGCCACCACGCCGGTACTCCTCACGACAAAGTCAAGATCCTTCTGGATATCCAGGTGCACATCCCGGTGGCATTCGACCAGGGTATCCCTCACCAGCTCGGTGACAGACTCCCTTGTCAGCTGGGTCCCGTCGAGAGTCTCGCCAAACACCTCCTCCCCGGGCTTTGGCTTTCGGACATCCCTGCTCATCTTGACGGTCTTGTGGATGACGTAACTCATCCCGGTCTCGAGGTTCACCCCCGTAAGGATGCACTTCGTGGTGGTATTCCCCATCTCCACCGAGGCAACAATAAAATAAGGTTTTATCTTGAATTCAGGAACATACACGCCAGGACCGTGCGCGATGGAGGGTGGAGGGGGGCTCTCCACGATATGTGGCCTGGGCTTGAAAAAGCGGTCAAAAAAACGCGCACACATAGTATCGAATGGGATGCTTGACCGCCATATATCTTTCGATTTACACCTTTAGCATCAGTTTCCGGTTATTCCCCCGCGTTCTGAAGCATTTTTCCTGCCGGGAAGTGGTGGTGTGATACACCAGCATTCTTATCCCGTTCCCTTCACCCGGTGGAGTGAGGTCGGCATCTGGAGACCACAAAGAGGAATGCACCAAAACCCAGGCAGACGGAACCGGCAAGGAGTATCAGGCCTATATACGGGATCCTGAAGGCAATCTGCAGGATTACAAAGCCTATCACGAACTGCTGCCATGCTTTCATTTTCCACCCGAGCCGTTCCCAGATGACGTATCCAAGTGAAGAGGATACGAAGAGCGTGGCAAAAAGGAGGCCGGCGAAAAGTACCGCAAGGATGCATATCGCGATAGGAAGCCCTACGATAGTCACGGCAAGGAGGACTCCGAGTATTATACCTCCCAGGATGCCACCCAGCCCCGCAAGCACATTCACCAGGGGCCGGGACCTTACCCGGGCTTCGACTGCCATGTAGGGCCCCGGTGCGAACCTGATTGCCAGGAGTCCAAGGATAGCCATGCCGAGAGAGAAGAGGATCATTGCGAGTGAGAGTATTCCGTGTATAGTGTTCCTGAAAGAAGCGTTGTCCCTCTTGTAGGCAAGGTGGCGTTCGGTCCCGGCAGAAGTGAATTCCTCGCTCGAAACCGTGAGGTTTCCTCTCACCTCTCCGTAGTGGGACACCCTGCCAGCAGACACCAGCGCATCGGCGCCTACTGTTGCACTTCTGGTGATATTTACCTCTCCCGCGTGCACAAGCACGTTCCTGCCCACGCTGCTGTTCAGGGTGACCACGCCGCCGGCGAGGAGGACTTTTCCTGTCACCGGGGCATTGAGAGTGATCGTTCCCCCTGCGGCAATAACATCGCCATCAACCGGTGCATTGATCTCAATTTCGCCACCTGCGGCAATGAGACTCCGGACCGGTGCATTCACTGCCACCTTCCCTCCTGCTGCGATGACATCATCGTCTACCGGTTGGTTCAGCAAGACCTGGTCTCTGCTCTCTGTGACGAGGGCCTGGACGGCACCAGGGAGCAGAAGTATGAGAATGACGAGCACGATGCATGGTCTGGTCATGCAAAGAGCATCGGCGGGTTCTATAAGAATAGTATCGGTATAATGATGGAAAAAAGGCATCTTTACCCGCAGCTCTCACCGGACTCTCACAAATAACAATATTTAAATGGAGGTTGGGAGAAATGGCCATATATGGAGATGCGTGACCCCAGGGGGTGGGTCTTTTATTATCTTATCTGTTTTGTCGCACTCCTGTGGGTAGGATTTCTCACTGCTCAGGGCGTCATGATCTTTGTCAGCCTCTTCCTCACCCTCATAGTGCTTGGATTCTCTGCGATCCTCAGCGTGATGCTGGTGCTGGAGTTGAAGAACGAAAAAGAGACGGAAACGCGATGAAATGATGGATTTTCGCGTATGCATCAGTGGAATGGAAATGTCATCCTTTAAATAGTCTGAAACACCACCATCCCTTGGAGGGGAGCATGAGGACCAGTTCCTTTACCATTTTGCTGATTGTGCTCCTGATGATCATCATCGTACTTGCACTCATCGTGATCATCGGCCTCACCGCGATGCTTGGCACGGGGAGCACTACCGGAGAAGAGACCGGCCCCATCATGCAGTTCGTGACCCTTGCACAGGAGCAGATGCTCTTATTCTTCGACTGCCTGCAGCAGTGGTTCAACTACCTCATTAGCCAGATCCAGAAACTCTCTGAAGTGATCTAGCGGGATGCATGCAGTGCCTGCCGGCTCCGACAGGTTCCCCTGCTGATAGGGTTATATTCCGCGTGATCCATCTCATTAATAAGGAGCCGGGTCTCCCCGAGTGTGGATAAATGCAGATGGAACGTGTGAAAGGCAGGCAGAGAGGAGAGATCATCCTGTATGCGCTCTCGACCTGCGGGTGGTGCGCGAAGACAAGAAACCTCCTCGACGAGATCGGGGTCGAATATTCGTATACTTACGTTGACCGTCTGCCCCCGGCAGAGATGGAGGGCGCGATCCGGGAAGTGGAGAAATACAATCCCAGCGGGTCATTTCCCACCCTGGTGATCGACGGTTCCAGGGCTATTGTCGGGTTCAGGGAAGCCGAGATCCGTGAGGCGCTGAAATGACAGGCGAGGGCATCCCTGATGAGACAATCGACGCAAAGGTGGAGAAGATCCGAAGGGACGCGGAGGATGGGGGGTATATCCTGAACCCAGATCCTGGTTTTGTCAGAGCACTGGTTGCCGGGATTGGCGTCAATGAACAGCGCTATGGGTATGCTGCCTGCCCCTGCCGCCTTGCATCAGGGAACAGGGAGGAGGACCTTGACATCATCTGCCCGTGTGACTACCGCGACCCTGACCTGAACGACTTTGGGGCCTGCTATTGCGCGCTGTATGTATCGGCAGGAGTTGCAGCGGGAACCGTAAAGGCTCCCTGCATTCCCGAGCGCAGGCCTGCGCGGCAGGAGAGAAAAAAGGTGTCAGAGAGCAGCGCCGTCGTTCCCGGGAAGGTATCAATACCTGTCTGGCGGTGCAGGGTATGCGGATACCTCTGCGCACGCGAGAACCCACCCCTTGTCTGCCCCATCTGCAAGGCTTCCCAGGACAGGTTTGCCCGTTTCATGTGATGTCCGCGGGGGACCCATGCCCATGCAGGAGCATTGAGGGGCGAAACCTGGTCTTCCCGATATCCCATTGCACACACTAATGTAGGATACTTCACCAACCTGTATACCATGGCAGAGACCATCTTGATCGAAGTGGTAGGCCTCAAAGACTCGAACTGTTCGCCATTTCCATGCGATATGACAAGGACTTGCGGGCTCTACGACTGCCATCCCACCGGGAGGCTGGTGCCTGCATTCGAGGCATTAAATAAAGAACTCCTGGAGCAGTACGGTCCCGCAATCCGGATGAATCTGATATTGATCGATGAAGACATGCCCGGGCACATCAGGGAGATCATCGCTACCCAATATCCACCGCTTCCATTCATTGTCATGAACGGAGTACTGATCCCCATGGGGAGGATCTCGCTGCCGCTGATGCAAAAAGAGATAGAAAAGATTCTCTTAAATCAGGTGACCCGCGAGAGTTCACCGTTCTCGAGGTCGTAATAAAGCCCGTGAACCTGGATCTTCTTCTCTTCCAGGGCTTTTTTTACCACTGGATAACGTGTGAGATGTTCGATCTGCAGTCTGATGTTCTCCTGCTCGATCATGCGGGATCGCTTTTTAGCCTCCACGGGGTTCTTCGGGGGTGTGATCTTTGCATCAATCCGGTTCTTCGCCTCGACTGCATTGTTCAGCCAGAGGGGGATGTATACGTCATCGGTCTCCTTGTCGAGTGCTTTTATGGCTCCGCAGTCCGAATGTCCACACACCACGATATCCTTTATCTTCAGGTGCCTGATGGCGTATTCCAGCACAGTCGCGAAATTCCAGTCATGAAGCGGGGCAATGTTCCCGATATTCCTGTGCATGAAGAGCGTTCCAGGCATCGTCTGGGTGATATGTCCGGTCTGAAGCCTCGAATCGGAACACCCTATCCAGAGGACCTTTGGGCTCTGACCCTTGGTAAGCTCCTCGTGGTGTGCCTTGTTCTCCCTGAAGAAACCTTCCCTGAACTTTCTGTTGCCTTCGAGCAGTTCGTCGATCATGATAAATACACCTCTGGTTTGGGCATGTCGAACCTGCACTCTCTTTCATGGATGCAGGTGTCGGTAATTGGCTTATAGAATCGCATGAGAATTAAAGATTGATATTTTGCTCTGGAATGTCAGAGGTGGATAATGAGGATGTGGATCAGGTGAATGATCTCCCAGGGATGTGCGAGCGCCGCGGTTCCTCGATACCGCGGTTCTGGGAGATAGATTACTTCCGGGGAGTCGCAATCGTGATGATGATCATCTTCCATGTCGCATTCGACATGGCGTATTTTGGAATTGTGAATCTTGGCGTCCACACAGCTCCATGGAGGGCCCTGGCAGTCTGCACGGCATCGCTCTTCCTTCTCCTTGTCGGCATCTCTCTCACTCTCAGCAGTGCAAGGGCGCAAAAAACCCTGAAACGGAGAGATTTTCTTCTCAAATACCTTCGCAGAGGTGCGGGAATCATGGGCCTGGGATTTCTCCTGACGCTCCTGACACTCATCCTGGTCCCCAAAGAGCCGATACTCTTTGGGATACTCCATCTTATCGGTTTCTCGGTGATCCTCTCCACCCTCTTCATACGGTATACCTGGGTGAACTTCTTTGCAGGACTCGGAGCCATATTCGTAGGGTGGAGGATCGAAGGAATACCTGGCCCTTCATGTCTGCTATGGCTGGGGGTCCACCCACCGGGTTTTACGAGCCTCGATTATACCCCGGTATTTCCCTGGATCGGCGCGGTTCTTATTGGGGTCTGGCTTGGCCACCTGATCTATCCAGGGGGCCAGCGAAGGTCCGGACTCTCGATTCCTCACCTCCCGTGCAAGGATGTCCTCTGTTGTGCCGGCAGGCACTCGCTGGTAATCTACCTGCTCCACCAGCCCGTCATCATCCTTATCATCATAATGCTATGGTTGCCGGCTGGAATTTTTCCGTTGCAGTAGGTCACGCCTCGTTATGGAGCCTTACGAAACGTCATCCGGAACGAGACGCCCTGCGTATGGTCGCCAGGGACGCGATCGGTGACCGATATCGTGCCGCCGTAGCGTTCAAGGAGGGTCTTGACGATATAGAGGCCAAGCCCTTTACCGGCATTCTGCCGGTCAGCATGTGAAAAACGCCTGAATATCACGGATTTGAGGTCATCAGGAATACCAGGGCCTGTGTCTGAGACCTCGACCAGGACCGTTTCGGGGTCGGGCGTCGCGGATGAGATGAAAATCCTGACTCCCCGACCCCCGAACTTGGCACTGTTTCCAAGGAGATTGTTGAAGATCTCACCGATGAGGTCGTCACCACAGACCTTTGCGGCGCTCTCCCGAAACTCGATATTTGCTTCTGGGAAGAGACGAATCTCTTTCCGTATTGCATCATCCAGGCTGACGGCCTTGAGTTCGTTCTTTCGTACCTGTATCTTCCTGATGGTCTCCAGGTTTCGGATGATATCCCGGCTCTTCTTGATCCCTTCGATCATCTTTCCGGCAATCTCTCTCGATTCGCCTGAGAGCATATCCTGGAGGAGATCACCATACCAGAGCGAAGCGAGGTTTGCGTTGTTGATGTCATGCATGAGGATATCCAGGTAGAGGTTCGCCTGCTGGTTGGTCTCGGCTACCCTCTGGGAAAGGAGGAGCCGGGTCACCGTCGTCGCAATCTCCCTTGACAGGGATTCAAGAGTCTGCTGCTGGTCTATTGAACATGGCCCGCCGTTACATGAGAGGAAGTACATAACCCCAATCGTGTCATCGCCGCTCTGCAGTGGGACCACGATGCCCGTTTCGGGTGACTTGCATTGGAGTGGAGATCCTCTGTTCCATACGAGGAACTTCCCCTCGGTTATTGCCTTCTTTAAGCGTGCAAGAGACTCGTCATCAGAATCCATGAGGATTTTATAGAGAGAACCATCACCGTGATCAACCTTTGCAGCAGCGCGGGACGACCCTTCTCTAAACAGTGTGATTCCCCCGTATTCACAGCCCAGGTACCCGGTCAGGTTTGCAAGCACTCCCCGTCCCATATCTTCCACACTTGTGGCAGCAGAAGCCTGAGCGATGACCCGGTTGATTGTAGAGAGTTGCTGGTTCCTGGCCTCCATCTCCTGCTCTTGAGCTTTCCTGGCTGAGATGTCAATCATGGTGAGAACCATCATCCGGCCAGGGATGAGTGAGCCTGAGATGAGCACAGGGACGCTTGCCCCGTTCTCCCTGGTCATTGTGCTCTCCATCTGTGAGATGGAGCCGTTCTCCTTCAGGGACGCAATGAGGATTTTTCTTGCCCGGTCGTCTTTCCAGAAGAGTGCAAGGCTCTCCCCCTTCAGATCAGCGGGGTGGCAACCGAGGAGCGTTCCGCCACCAGGGTTTACCTCTTCAATCCTCATCTCAGAATCGCCATTCTGTACAAGGAAGATTGCTGCTTCGGAACTGGAAAAAATCCCCCTGTACCGTGCTTCCCTGTCATTTAAGCCGCTGGAGAGGGAAGAGATGACCACGGCGATCGCGACGAGTACATAGAAACTGGCGGTGGTGACGGCAAAGGTGATATCCGGGAGGCTCGGGTAGTGGTAGAGGTATACAAAGAAGACCTCGGCAATCCCGATACCCACCGCAAAGATCACTCCCTGCCGTGGGAACCAGTAGGCAGCCAGTATAATGGGGAAATAAAAGAGGAGCGGGGTGATTGCAGAGAGGCCAAGCATCGTCCCCGTGACATAGCCGATGCCGAGGAGGACGCTCACAATCACAACCAGGGATACCCGGATTCTTGGACTCAGGACAACTTCTGATCTGCTCACCAGGGGCATTGGAGGCCTCGCGTTCAAAAAGATATTGCCGTTGTCCTTTTTAATATGGGTGGTTGGTTGATGGAGGTTCCCCTGAGATCGTTATTACTTTCACGTCAACGGTGAGCCTTTCCTGGGCTGAGTCGCAGTATCGTCTGCGCTTTGTCAAAAGATCGCCTGGCCTCCTCGAACTTGCCCAGTTCTTTCAGGCAGACACCCCGGTAGTTCCAGGCATTCACGTTGTCCGGCTCCATCTGCAGCACCCTGTCAAAACATGCCACAGCCTTTTCAAAGAGGGAGATATCGCCTTTTTCCTTGCCGAGTTTCTCCATCGTCTCACCCAGCGCATAGTAGGTTGCAGGAACCCCCCCATTCAGTTCCAGGGCACGGTTGAAACACTGGATTGCCTCCTCGTAACGGCCGAGCTCCTTGAGGGATACTCCCTTCTCGGTCCATGCGTTCACATGGGTGGGGTCCATCTCGATCACCCGGTCAAAACAGCTGACTGCCTCCAGGAATTTCCCCTGATTGTAATAGAGATCTACCCCCTTTTTGTACCAGCTTGCAGTGGACTTCCCGAAGATACGGTCGAACATTCCCGTCTCTCTCTCACGGGCTGCCTCGGCCTTCTTTTCCCCCTCTGCTTTCCGGATGTCGGTGATGTCACGTATGGACTCGATGGCCCCCATCACATTCCCCTTCCGGTCGGTGATGAGGGTTGCCCTCGACCAGAAGACTGCAGGTTTTCCGTTCCGCTTCCCAGAAGGATTCTCGGCAACCAGTGAATTGCCGTCTCTGCGAATATTCTGGTAAGAAAGTGCGCGTATCTCCTCTTCCGGCCTGTTGATCAGGTCAACAAGGAGAGGTCTTCTTACGCCATAAAAGGGGATTGAATACTCGTAATTGCCCTTCCCGATCACCGTTTCTGCAGGCATGCCCGTCAGGTCTTCCATGGCCTTGTTCCAGGAGATGACCGTCCCTTCCCTGTCAGTGGCAAATGTCGCATCGGGGAGGTGGTTGATGATATCCACCATCCTGCGATCGGCGACCCGCAGGGATTCCTCTGCAATTCTTCGATTGATGGCCTGCCGGATCATCCTGTCCAGTTCAGAAAACTGGGCCTTGGGGTCCTGTCCCTTGGAGAGATAGAAGTCTGCACGGTTATTGAGGGCGTCCACGACGACGTGTTCTCTCCCCTTCCCTGTGAATAGAATAAAAGGAGTATTGTCTCCCTCTGCCCGGAGTATCTTGAGGAGGACTACTCCGTCCATCATCGGCATCTCGTAATCAGAGACGATTGCATCAAATGACCTTGATTTCAGGAGTTCAAGGGCCTCGAGGGCAGACCTGCAGGTCTCCACCCTGAGTTCACCGGACCTCTCCAGAAAAAGGCGCGTGATCTCCAGGAGGGCCGGTTCGTCATCAATAAAGAGAACTGATATCATGCCATCCCCCTCGATTGATCTCCCCACTTCAAACTCCATTCCACTTCTATTTACTTAATTCTTTCATTTATCTTCCCTCTCTTTGCTGTTCTTAAAACATCCGCTGATGATGCAGGGACCCGGGGGGGTGGAGTATGCGAAAGCCAGATGGCATCCTCCTCATGCGAAGAGGGGGATGTCCTGGAACGCATCTGCGTCGAACACTCCCCTGTCAGTCACTCGTAAATGCGGGATGACCGTGAGCGAGAGGAATGAGAGATACACAAAGGACCCCTGTATGGCCCCAAGTGACTCAGCCATCATATTCAGTCTTCTTAACCGCACTGCAACCTCCTCTGCGGGAAGAGATGACATCAGTCCTGCACATTCGAGGGGGAGGAGATCGAGGCCCCCGGGTCCCGCGACTGCCATCCCCCCCCCGCTCCTGATTATTCCGTCGATCACATCGTGGATGGACTGGTCATCGGCACCTACGGCGACCAGGTTGTGGGCGTCATGTGCAATGCTCCCCGCAATCGCCCCCTTCACCAGGCCAAATCCATGCACAAGCCCAAGACCGAACACTCCTTCGCGGTACCTGCTGCAGACCACTACCTTCAGGATGTCCCGCTCCAGATCCGGGATCTCTGCGCCGTCAAGATCGATTGCCAGGGATTCTGTCAGTATCTGGTGGGGCACTAGCCCGATCACCCTTGCCGTTCCCTTTCCCCTGATTGCCATATCTCCAGGCATGGGGACGTGCGCCCTCATCGGGGAGTGGATGATTCGCGGAGCATTCCGGATTGCAGGTTTGAGTATCTTTCCTGCTTTGCAGGTCTTTTCAACGGTGAACGCCTCCCCCTCCGCGAGGATGCATAAGTCCGCGCATCTGCCCGGTGCGAGCGCACCCCTGTCGGAAAGGCCAAACCTCTCTGCAGGGGAAAGGGTCGCCATGCGGAGCGCTATCTCAAGTTCAAGGCCGCAATCGAGTGATTTCCTGATGCAGTCATCGATATGCCCCTCTTTGACCAGCATATCGGCATGGCGGTCATCGGTGGCAAACGACATGCGGGCGCAGCTGCAGGGACCTGCCAGAGGGATGATCTCGCGGAGGTTCTTCTCGGTTGATCCCTCCCGCGCAAAGACGAACATGCCCCGGCTCAATTTCTCCGCGGCCTCCTCTTTCCCTGTGCATTCGTGATCGCTCTGCAGCCCTGCAAGGATGTAGGCATTGAGGGATTCTCCAGAGAGGAGCG
>CAZRCH010000014.1:0-6547 GCA_964598545.1 uncultured Methanolinea sp.
TGAACTCCTGCAGCAGTGTCCGGGCTGTTTCCATGTCGCCGCTCTCCACCGCGGCACGGATGGCACCTACCTCATACCCTGCCGCTTCCAGCCGGTCAAGTTGTACCGTTATCCGGTCACCTTTCCCGCCTGAGTGCTTCATCAGGGAAGGGGGGTTTCCTGCACTTCCGGCATGGACAGGTACCGCCACGATGAGCAGGACGCCAAGGACTGCGGCAATTGCAGCGGTTTTCACAACTGTCTTCATTTGTTCCTCCATGTGTGGGTCGTAGTGTCGGCTGTCTACCGACGTAAAGTATATTTTACTATATGTTATATTAATTTTACTCTTGCCGTCCATGCCTGGTGAGTGAGGAGATGATATCCATATGCCCCGGGATTACCAGGTTAAAGGGGGAAAACACATTTTTGGAAGATAAGGGCCCGGTTCAGTCGTAGATAAAGACCTCTTCGACCGATACGCCAAAGAACCGGGAGATCTTGAAGGCAAGTTCGAGCGAGGGATCGTACTTCCCCTTCTCGATGGCAAGAATGGTCTGGCGGGTCACCTTGAGCTCCTGCGCGAGCGCCTCCTGCGTCAGGTCATGCATGGCCCGGAATACTTTGATCCTATTCTTCATCGCTGTCCCATTCCCCGTACCTGCGTGCATAGTATACGCGGAACCCGATATACAGGAACGCGATACAGCAGAGCATGATCATCTGGATGATGCCGAAGTAGCCGAGGTGCGGCTCGTCTCTTGGGAAGTCGCGGGGAAGTTCCCTCGGGCGCGGAAGCCCGAGGGGTGTGCCAAACCCGATGACCGCGCTCCCGAGGCTGACCGCAAAGAAGAGAACCCAAAAGACCTCGAGTGTCCTTGACCCTGCCTTCTGACTGATGAGCACCGACCGCTCATCCTCACGTATATCGGTGATGGTCATCCTGGCCACATAGAGCAGGCCCACACCCAGGAGAAATCCGGCCGTGATGATGAGGGGGTTTCGCAGAACGACAGAGAGCCAGAACAGCCCTACCTCGATCAGGCCCACGATACCCAGCAGCAGGTAAAAGGTATTCTGTTTCATGCGACTCGGATGTCAGTGGTATTTGGCATTTTTGCACATAATGGTAACCTTGTCACGGTACCTGCCCCATTCCTCATCCCCTGTCGCCGTGGGAAATTACGCGCTCCTGTCTTCCCTTCGTTCCGGTTCAAGATTTTTCCCGAAGAGCCGGGAATCCTGTAGCCCGGAGGGGGATGCTCCCATGGTTTCCGTTTCACCGGGAACGCAATCGCCTCGCTTCAACAGGAGGTATCCCTCTCCTGGCTCCCCGGCAGTGACGTCCCGGGCCGGGTGCGGAAGGCAAGGGGTATATGTGCCTGTCCTGACCTTACTCTTACAGGAATGCCGTTCATGGATGGTTCCTCTCTGTTCCGGCCCGGAGTAGATAAATCGCTTCCGTTTACCATACTCCGGTTGTCGCTTCCCGTCCTCCTGGCATTTGCGTATTTCTTTGGCACCTTCCTCATCCTCCCCCCCGACAAGTCCCTGATCCTCGGGGGGCTGATGATGGTCTACTATATCCCCCCGGCGGGAAAGGAGTCCATCATCCCGCTCGGGATAGGGTTCGGCATCCCATGGTGGGTGATGGCAATCTCCCTTGCGCTGCTTGATGTCATCACGAGCCTCTTCATGATCCTCAACTTCGGCCTTGCACTCCGTATCCCTGTACTCGGGCCATGGATCTCCCGGTTCCTCTCCTCCGGGGATGCGTTCATGCAGAACCATCCCTGGCTCTCCCGATGGTCCGTCCTCGGTGTCGCATTCTTCGTGCTGCTTCCCCTCCAGGGTACGGGGGGTGTCGGGGCGACGATTGTCGGGATGATGGCAGGGCTCTCGCCGGGCAAGATACTCCTTGCAATCGGGATTGGCGCAACAGCCGAGTGTCTTGTCTTTGCCCTGGGATCGGAACTGATATGGAGGCTGATCCTGGAGAACCTGTACCTCGGCCTCGGGGTTGCACTTGTTGTCATCTGCGCCGGCGTTGTCCTCTACCTGATGCTGCGGCGCCGGTTCAGCGAACTTCATTGATAAAGGCTTTTTCGTGGTTTGATGTGTGGCCAATGTGTAAAAGACCATCGCACTGGCGGGCATCTCCAAGAAAACCGGTCACGGGCAAGGCGGAGCATCCCATCCATGGTGAAAAAATAGCCTCCCCGCCACCCCGTCGGAACAGCGCTCAAGGCATTTCACTTGTGAGAGACTTCCCTCTTACCCATACCTGCCACCGTATCCCATGTTTTTATAGGTTCAACAGAAACCTTGGAGAGATTATGAGATGGCAGACCGCGCCGCTCTTTCCCGCCGGCATTGAAAGCCGGCAATTGACACCCCCTTCCGCCATGTCTATTCAGGCAGGAAAGAGGGGGGTATTTGCTGCACTGATTCCACGGGGGATCCTCTGATGCAGGTCTACGCCATCGACTCGGTCACCGGCCTCTCGGCTGCAGACGTGGTCCGGCAGCTCGATGAGGAGGGG
The DNA here is from genome assembly GCA_964598545.1 of uncultured Methanolinea sp. Taxonomy (GTDB): domain Archaea; phylum Halobacteriota; class Methanomicrobia; order Methanomicrobiales; family Methanospirillaceae; genus Methanolinea_A. The sequence continues at coordinate 2,522 of CAZRCH010000014.1, forward strand.
TTCAACGAACTCCCGCAATCAGGAAGGCGGAATATCCCCGAAGTGATCTCCGGTGTCGTCCGCGAACCTATATTCCTCCTCCTGGTTGCGGCCGGCGCCATCTACTTCCTGCTCGGCGATCTCCAGGAAGGCCTCATGATGATGAGTTTCGTGGCCATCATCATCGGGATCACGGCCTACCAGGAACAGAAGACGGAACGCGCCCTTGAGGCCCTGCGGAACCTCTCAAGCCCCCGGGCACTCGTGATCCGTGACGGAGAGCAGTTCAGGATACCGGGAAGAGAGGTAGTCCGCGGGGACATGCTCATCCTCTCCGAGGGCGACCGCGTGGCCGCGGATGGGGTCCTCATCTTTACACAGACCCTGATGGTGGATGAGTCCCTTCTGACCGGTGAATCTGTCCCTGTCAGGAAGTCGGCATGGAAGGAGGGAACGATTGCCGGGCGCCCTGGAGGCGACGATCTTCCCTTCGTCTATTCAGGGAGCCTGGTAGTCAGGGGACAGGGGCTTGCCCGGGTCACCGCAACGGGACCGCGGACAGAGATGGGCAGGATTGGATCGGTCCTCAAGGAGGTCGGGCGGGACAGGACTCCACTCTCGAAGGAGATTGCCCGCATCGTGCGTGACATCGCCATCATCGGCATCACTCTCTGTGCGGTCATCGTCGTCGTGTACGGCCTCACCCGTTCGAACTGGACTGAGGGCTTTCTCGCGGGCATCACCCTTGCGATGGCCATCCTGCCCGAGGAGTTCCCAGTTGTCCTGACAGTATTTCTTGCGCTCGGTGCCTGGAGGATATCAAGGAACAACGTGCTCACGCGGCACATCCCTGCGGTCGAGACCCTGGGATCGGCGACGGTACTCTGCACGGACAAGACGGGGACCCTCACCGAGAACCGGATGTCTGTCCGACAGTTCTTCTCGAGGGGGGAGATGTGCGACTTCGACGAATCGAAGAATACCCCTGTCCCCGAGTCTTGTCATGAGCTCGCAGAGTATGCGATCCTTGCCTGCAAGAAGGACCCGTTCGACCCCATGGAGAGGTCGCTCCTGCGGCTTGGTGAAGGCGAGTTTGGTCAGACAGAGCATGTGCACGCCAACTGGGAGCTGCTCCTCGAGTATCCCCTCTCCTCTGATCTCCTTGCAATGTCGAATGTCTGGCGATCGCCAGACGGTGCTGACTACATCATTGCCGCCAAGGGAGCCCCGGAAGCAATCCTTGATCTCTGCCACCTGGGTGCTGACAGCGCCGGGGCGATCTCTGAAAGGATCGAGGCCATGGCCGCAAACGGTCTTCGGGTCCTCGGCGTGGCCAGAGCCTCCTTTCGCCGTCCCACCCTCCCTGAAAACCAGCACGCGTTTTCCTTCGAATTCCTGGGCCTCATAGGTTTTGCAGATCCTGTCCGGCCGGACGTGCCCCCCGCGGTATCCGAATGCTACACGGCAGGGATGAGAGTGGTCATGATCACGGGGGACTACCCGCTGACCGCCAGGCATATCGGGCGCGAGGTCGGGATCAGCGATGCAGGGAAAGTCATCACAGGCACAGACCTTGAACAGATGAGCGATGCCGACGTCGCGCAGGATATCGGGTCGGCCGCCATCTTTGCCAGGGTTGCTCCCGAACAGAAACTCCGTATTGTCGATGCCCTGAAGGCCAACGGCGAGGTGGTGGCGATGACCGGCGATGGAGTGAACGACGCCCCCGCCCTCAGGTCCGCAGACATCGGGATTGCGATGGGCAGGAGAGGTACCGATGTGGCCCGCGAATCGGCCTCCCTCGTCCTCCTTGACGATAACTTTGCCTCGATCGTTGCGGCGGTGCGCATGGGGAGGAGAATCTTTGACAATCTCAGGAAGGCCATGGCGTATATCATCTCGGTCCACATGCCCATCGTGGGGATGTCGCTGATCCCAGTCCTTCTCGGGTTCCCGCTTCTCCTCCTCCCGGCCCACATCATGTTCCTCGAGCTGATCATCGATCCCGCCTGCTCTATCGTCTTTGAGTCGGAACCGGAAGAGCCGGACATAATGGAGCGCCCACCCAGGGGGAGGGACGAAGGGTTGTTCTCTCGGGGAACCATCGCGATCAGCCTTCTCCAGGGATGCGTGGTGCTTGCCGCCGTACTCCTGGTCTACACCTGGGCACTCTCCTCCGGGACGGGTGCTGCAGGTGCACGGACACTCACTTTCACCACCATCGTCTTTTCGAACCTTGGGCTGATCATGATCAACAGGTCATGGAAAGAATCCATCCTTGCGACGCTCAGACACCCCAACAGGGCACTCTTGTGGGTTTTTGCGGGTACCCTCTCCGCACTCTTCCTGGTCCTTATTATTCCCGCACTCCGCGACCTCTTCCGGTTCGCCCCCGTCACGCTTGAGGCCATTGCCGGCTGTGCGGCGATTGCCGGGCTCAGCGTGATTTGGTTCGAGCTTTACAAGTTTTGGACCAGGAGATCAGGACGCTTCACCAATCCTGCAGGGGGACCTTCCCGGGATTGAATTACCCCTTCGTGTATCTCCTCAAGAGAAAGACTCCTGCAGCGGCCAGGGCCAGCCCATTGAAGACCACCATGATGACGGGGTGAGAGAAATCGGTCCCGATGAGGTTTCCGTGGACTACCGCGAAAAAGAGGGCCAGGTACATGAGCAGGTGGAGGGAGCGCCAGTAGCGGGGAATGGCTCTTCTGAAGAGGACCGCACCGGCCGCCACATAGAGGATGGGAAGGGCAACCCTCCCCCCGGTTGAAAAGAAGATCTGCAATGACCCATGGAGCGGGAGAAACACTGCCGCACTTGCGACGGTCCATGCATACAGCAGGGGGTGGAGGGTGGCACCAAGGAGCCCGGCACCTGCACACGAGTGGTGTATCCTGAGAAACGGCACTCCCAGCCATCCCGTCATCACAGGGATGAACGGGACCGTGATCACGGCGATCGAGAGTGAGAGGAGTCCAAGAAGCGCGGTCAGCCTGATTGCCGTCTCCGGGAGTGCCGGCGAGGGGGAAAGGAGCACCAGTACGCTGACCAGGACATAGAGTGCAATGACGGCCCCTGCAAATACATATCCCTCTCTCGTGACCCCCATGCACCGGAGTGTGTGACCGGGACTCTGATAGCATTTGCTCTTCCTCACTGCTTTTAACCGGGTGGAGGGGGGGTGAGCCCGTCCCGGTGCCGGGGCGTGGGACCCGGTGCAATGCCCTGGATTGTGGGGTATAAAAAAAGGCTATTCTTCTTTCTTTTTCAGCATCCGCCGCCCGATCCGGCAGCGCCCGAACCAGCAGAGCAGAAGGATTACCAGGAGGGCGATGATGAGCATTGCCGCCATCCCTTCTACCTGCAGGAGCGTGCCGATCCACCTGCTGCCTGGCAGGAGACGGAGATCCGCGAGATCGATCCCCGCAACCAGTCGCGCACCAGTGGTTACCAGGAGGACCAGGGGGATGATGTACCGGCACAGGGGATACACGATCCGGGAGAGCGAAGGCCCGATCTCCTTCGAGAGAACCTCCCGAGGGAGGAACCAGGTGAATGCGACCGCGAGCAGGATGCCGGCGATCGGGAGGCCAAGCGTCCCGACGGTCTCGTCCATGAAATCGAGCACTTTGATCCCGTTGAAGGTGAGACCCACCGAGCTGTAGCTCAGCGCCGATGGCAGGCCCACGGCAGCCATGACCAATCCAAGGAGGAGGGTGGTCTTCATCCGGGTCCACCCGGTGGACTCCTGGAGCGAGGATACGCTCACCTCGAGCATTGAGACCGAGGAGGTGAGGGCCGCAAAGAAGAGGACGAGGAAGAATGCCACGGCAAAGAACACGCCCCCGGGCATCGCGGCAAATGCCATGGGCAGTGTAGAGAAGGCCAGTTCTGCGCCTGCCGCAGGGGTCAGGCCAAACGTGAAGACCAGCGGGAATATGACCATCCCTGCCAGGAACGCAACACAGAGGTCCGCAATGGTGATGACCAGGGCAGACCGGGGGATATGCATCTCCCTCTCCATGTACGAGCCGTAGGTGAGCA
>CAZRCH010000014.1:6647-44210 GCA_964598545.1 uncultured Methanolinea sp.
AGGGCAGACCGGGGGATATGCATCTCCCTCTCCATGTACGAGCCGTAGGTGAGCAAAATGCCGGTACCGACCGAGAGGGAGAAGAACGCCTGCCCGAACGCTGCACCCCACAGGAGCGGGTCAGAGAGGACAGAGAAGTCAGGGGTGAAGAGAAATGAGACCCCCTCAGAGAACCCCGGAAGCGTGGCGCTGTAGAGGGCCAGGATCACAAGGACCCCGATAGAGACAGGGATGAGGATGGTGGAGAGCCGCTCGATGCCCTTCTGGATCCCCTTCGAGATAACCGCCGCCGTGATCGCTGCGGTGATGAGGAAGAAGACGATTGGAAGCATCCCTCCCGTAAAATCCGAGAACGCCACGGTATCCCCCGTGAGCGAGAAGAGGGCGTATGCTGCCGTCCATCCGGCGATCACCAGGTAGTAGCAGAGCACGAGGAATATGATCGCACAGAGGAGCCAGCCCACCGTCGCGAACCTGCTTCTGACGGACCGAAACGCACTCACGACCGTCCCCTGGAAGTGCCGCCCCATCGCAAGCTCGAGGATCATGAGCGGCATGGCAAAGGCAAACACTGCAATGAGATAGGGAATGAGGTAGGCGCCCCCCCCGTTCTGGCCTACCACCGCCGAGAACCGCCAGATATTCCCGATCCCGACCGCAGAACCGATGGCGGCAAGGACAAATCCGGCATCCGAAGACCAGTGTTCCTGTTCAGTGTTCATCTATGCCTGAATCCTCCCAATCCAGTGTCCGGCAATGTGGCGCCACACGCTGCCTGCATCCCACGGGGGACGAGAGATGGGGAAATATTCTCCTCTCATACCGCAACCCCTCCCCGGGACGCCACATCAGACGTGCTCCGAAGGCCGACGTACTTGAAGATCTCCATCACCACAACGACACTTGCCGCGATGACAAGGCAGAGTAGCCACTGGTCGAGCGTCACGGGTGCGAGGCTGAGCAGGTCCTGCATGAAGGGGATGTTCAGGGAGAGGATGTGCAGGCCCTGCATAAGGACAACGCCTATCACGAGGAATGCGTTGTTCCGGAGCGGCACGCGGAAGAGGGAGCGGTACTCCGACCGGCAGTTGAAGACATGGAAGTTCTCGAAGAGCACCATCAGCAGCAGCAGGAGGTTTCGCGCGATCGATTCCTCGACGCCGCTCCCAATCAGCCACCCGAAGAAGAGGAATGCAACGACGCCAATCGTCATCCCCGAGAGCGCCGTCTCCTTTACCATCAGGCTGTTGAATATCCCTTCTTTCGGGTCGCGGGGCTTCCTCCGCATCGTCCCCTTCTCCCCTGCCTCGAATGCAAGCGCGACTCCCTGGATGCCGTTCGTGACGAGGTTCAGCCAGAGGAGCTGGACGGCAAGGAGCGGGAGGGGCAGCCCTGCAATGAGGGCAAGGATGAAGAGCACCACCTCCGAGAGCCCGGTAGAGATGAGGAGGTACGTCACCTTCCGGATGTTGTCGTAGGCAAACCGCCCCTCCTCGACTCCGGCAACGATCGACGTGAAGTTGTCGTCTGTCACGATCATCGAGGATGTGTCCTTCGCCACGTCGGTACCGGATCCCATGGCCACGCCGATGTTGGCCCGTCTTATTGCAGGGGCGTCGTTCACCCCGTCCCCCGTCACGGCGACGAAATGCCCCCTCCTGACGAGGGTGTCTACGATCTCCATCTTCTGCACCGGTGTTACGCGTGCAAATACCCGGACCCTGTCGATCGCTTCCGCGAACGCCGGGAGGTTTGGATCTCCCATCGCGGCGAGCTGCTGTCCGGTCATCACCTCTTCGAATGACTGGGCGATCCCGAGCTCCCGCGAAATAGCAAAGGCAGTCCTCGGATGGTCCCCGGTGATCATGACCACATCGATCCCTGCCTGGTGGGCAAGCCTGACCGACTCCTTCACGTCCGGCCGCAGGGGATCGATGAACCCCGCGAGGCCGAGGAAGGTGAGCTTGGGCCTGACTTCAGAGAGTTCCGCGTTCTGGCCGGGTGGCTCAGGCAACTCGCCTTCTGCCACCGCGAGCACCCGGTAGCCGTCCTCCATCATCCTGACCAGGTGCTCCTCGACTGCGGCCGAATCCAGGGGAACTGCACCCGCGGGAGTGGTCATGGTGGTGCAGTGGGGCAGGACCGCTTCCAGTGCCCCCTTCACCGCGATCCTTACCGGCCCTCCCTGGGCGCCATCGTCATCCCTGTAGTAGACTGCCGCATACATCCGTTCGGATTCGAAGGGGACCGTCGCCACCGTCCGGATTGCGTTCCTGACCGCGTCGGGCTCAAGACCCGCCTTGTATCCCAGGGTGAGGAACGCCACGTCCATCGCGTCCCCGTGGTGGACCCAGGTGCCGTCCTCGCGGTAGAGCGCCCCCTCGTTGCAGATGATCGCGGTCCTCGCGAGCCGGAGCACCGTATCCGAGAGAGGTCCCTGCAGGGGGACCCCTTCAGAGGTGATGCGGCCCTCTCCGGGGTCGTACCCGACACCGTCTGCCTCGGCATACGCCCCTGGGGGGATGAAGAGAACCCGGGCTGTCTGCTGGTTTACTGTCAGTGTCCCGGTCTTGTCAGTGGCAATTGTCGTGCAGCTCCCGAGGCTCTCGACGGCGGCAAGCTTCCTGACGATGACATTTCGTCGCGCCATCCTCGAGGCCGCAATGGAGAGGGCAACGGTGATGGCAACCGGCAAGCCCTCGGGAATTGCCGACACCACGAGGGCAACCGCGAGGAAGAAGACCTCAATCGGCGGAGTACCACGGGACAGGGCTACTGCCGCCATGACGATACTTGCGGCGATGATGAGAATGCCCACCTTCTGGGAGAATGCCTCCATGCGTATGATCAGTGGAGGTTTTGCAGACTCTGTTCCCGATACCGCCTCTGCGATCATGCCCACCTCGGTCCTGGTCGCCGTGCCGGTGACAATCCCGCATCCCCTGCCAGTGACCACGGTGCTGCCGGCATACCCCATATTGGACCGGTCGCTCACTGGGATGTTCTCGTCGCGGACCCCCACGGTTTTCTGCACCGCCACCGACTCTCCGGTAAGGAGTGACTCGTCGATCGCAAGGTTCGCCGCATGGAGAAGACGGAGATCTGCCGGCACCCGCATCCCTGATTCGAGTTGTACGACGTCCCCGATCACCAGGTCCTCCGCCGGAAGCGACTGCCATGTCCCTCCTCTCATGGCGCGGGACATCACCTGGAGCAGGCTCTGGAGTTTCATTGCACTCTGCTCGGCCTTCCATTCCTGGGCAGTGCCGATGGCGGCATTGATGATCACCACCAGGAATATGAACCCCGCATCCTTGACATCCCCTATCAGGATCGAGATGATCCCTGCCGCAAGGAGGATGTAGATGAGCGGGCTCTTGAACTGGTGGAGCACGATCTCAGCGATTCCCGGCGCTTCCCGGGCAGGAAGAGAATTTTTCCCATACTGCACAAGCCGCCTGGCGGCTTCCTCCCGCGAGAGCCCGCTTTCGTCAGACCTGAGCGTCTCGTATACCTGCTCGATTGGGAGGGCATGCCAGGGCGGGGCGGGGTGGTCGACGTGATCTCGTTCCTTCTTCATGGTGCATCACTTCTGTACCGGCGTCTTCTGTTCCCTTCAGCAATCTCCGGTCGGGGGCAAAGCCGCTGAGGAAGCGAGGATCGCGGCCCCCGGCCAGCAGGCCGCTTCATTCTCTCTTCTTTTCGATGATCATCTCGCAGAACGAGTCTCCCCTGCACCGGGCACGCGAGACTCTGATCGAATATTCGGGATTCAGGGCAGATATTGCACTCTTCACGTAGGTGGTACACACCCTGTTCACGTGGGACGGATCCCTCTTCTTCTCCTGTTCCGGACGAAACATCGCGCACTCGGAGAGCCGAATCACCGACTCCCCGTGGAATCCCTCGATGAACGGGGTCTCGAAGGTAGGCCCAAAGAGGATCACCGAGATCGCCCCGAGGGTCTGGACGAGTCCCCCTGCATCATGCCTAGGCATCTGGTACCGGTCGGCGATCCCCCGTATCTCTTCCCCCAGTTCATCCATCAGGTACTCCGGATTGTCAGTGCACTGTTCTGGATCCGCGGCCATCACGAGGTGGGTGAGCGCCTGGGTGGCGATCGCCCACCTCGTGGGCATGGGGATGTCCTTGACACGAACCATCGTCTCTTCCTCTCCTCTTCTTTCGCAATAATTCGGTATTCTGCTCGCATCAGGGATATGATCCAGCGAATATAAAGCACTTTTCCGGTGGTATGTCCATACCTGGGTGCAATCCGCACCAGCGCAATATCCCGCCCAATATCCTGTTCCAGGAGACAAGGTTACAAGGATCGGATTTAGCGACGCTCAACCGTCCACAAAAGGGCTTGTGGGGGGGTGCATGCTTTTTGTGGGATCCACACGGTAAGTACTTAACCAGATGGGGATGCTCACATGAAACCAATCCCATCATCGAGAATCCCATTGTATTGAGGCCAGGGCATGGAACTTGCGATACTCTACGATATCCTTATTATCTTCGGCCTCTCCCTTCTCGTAGGCCTCCTCTTCAGCCGGGTCCGCATCCCCCCCATGATCGGGTACATCGTCGCGGGAGCCATTGCCGGACCGTCGGTCCTCTCCTTGATCCACAGTCCCGCCCAGGTGGACGTCCTCGCGGAGATAGGCATCATCCTCCTCCTCTTCTCGATCGGCCTCGAGTTCTCGTTCCGCCAGCTCTGGGAGATCAAGGGTCTCGTCCTGAAGGGAGGGTCAATACAGGTCATTCTCGCCTCTGCCGCCACCATCGGGATCGCATTTTTCGTCGGACGGCCCTGGAACGAGGCGGTGCTCCTCGGGTTTGTCGTCTCCCTCTCGAGCACCGCGGTGGTGCTCAAGGTTCTGCACGACCGCGGAGAACTGGACAGCCCGCACGGCAAGCTCGCGCTCGGCATCCTGATCTTCCAGGACCTTGTTGCCATCCCGATGATGATGGCAGTGCCCTTCCTCGCCGAGGTGGGGAACGGGCTGGCCGAACCGCTCTATATCGTGCTACTCAAGGATCTTCTCCTGGTCATCATCCTTATCGCAGCAGCAAAATGGGTCATGCCCTGGCTCCTCTTCCAGATTGCACGGACCCGGAGCAGCGAGCTCTTCCTGCTCTTCGTGGTCTCGGTCTGTTTCGGCGTGGCATGGCTCGCCTCCTTTGCCGGGCTCTCCCTTGCAATGGGCGCGCTCCTCGCAGGGCTCCTCATCTCAGAATCCGAGTTCAGCCACCAGGCCATAGGGAGGATTGTGCCTTTCCGGGACATCTTTACCGCGTTCTTCTTTGTCTCGATAGGGATGCTGCTTGACGTAGGGTTCTTCTTCGACCACGTGGGACTCGTACTTGTCTTCCTTGCGATCGTCCTCCTCCTCAAGTTCCTTACCGCAGCCGCGGCACCGGTCGCCCTCGGGTACCAGATGAGGACCATCATCCTTGCAGGGATCGCCCTCGCCCAGATCGGAGAGTTCTCCTTCATCATTACAAAGAGCGCACTCGACTTCGGGATCCTCTCCCACGAGGTATACCAGGTCTTTTTGATCGTCGCGCTCGGCACCATGGCCCTCACCCCCTTCCTCATCGCGAGCGGGCCCTCCTTTGCAGGCTACATATGCTCCCACTCCCTCTTCATGAGACTCTTTCCCGCCCGATGCCAATGGGTTGCACGGGAGGAGCGGGCGGTCCGCTCCGGGCACCTGGTGATCATCGGCTACGGGGTGAACGGCAAGAACCTCGCCCGGGCAGCAAAGATTGGGGGGATCATGTATGCGATCATTGACATGAACCCAGACTCCGTCCGCCAGGCAAGGAATGGGGGGGAACCGATCATCTACGGCGATGCGACAACCGAGGGGGTGCTCGATCATGCAGGGATAGAGACCGCCCGGATCGCGGTGGTCGCGATCAACGACCCGGTTGCGACCCGCCGGATCGTCGGCCTCTGCCGGCAGAAGAACCCCGGGATCTTCCTCGTTGTCCGAACCCGCTACCTCATCGAGGTCCCCGTGCTCCGGGAGATCGGTGCCGACGAGGTCATCCCCGAGGAGTTCGAGACCTCGATCGAGATCTTTACCCGGGTAATGCAGGCATACGGAATCCCTGCGGATTCGATCGAGCACCTGGTCCAGGACATCCGTGCCGACAGTTACCAGGCGCTCCGCAGTACTGCCGCCCCCACATCCGAAGGGTCGCTGGATATCCCCGGCATGGATGTCAGGGAAGTAGCCGTTGCGGAGGGGTCAAAGATAGCGGGAAAGACGCTCGGGGAGATCCTCCTGAAGAAGCAGTACGGTGTTACGGTGCTTGCCGTGCGACGGAACGGCGCCCTCATCCCCCACCCCGACGGAACCTGTGCCATCAGGGCAGGGGATATCACGATCCTCACCGGCACCGTTGAGAAGATCGAGGAGTCACTCCACCTTTTCACCGCACCAGACTGAAGAGATGGGCGCAGGAATCCCTCCGGCCTTATCCAGTACCCGGTCCCGGGACTTTTCCCTGCGAGACTCGGGGAAGTGTTTTTTTTGGCTGCGCTTCCAATAGATCTGTATGGAAGGCATCATTGCCACCCCCGAGTTCCAGGTGAGCCTCCTCCTCTTCGCCGCGCTCGGGGGATACCTGCTGGCATCCCGGATCAACCAGTCCGCCGTGGTTGGCATCATCCTTGTCGGGCTCCTTATAGGCCCGAGCGTGCTGGGCCTGGTCTCCTATAATGAATTTGTCCGGGGCCTGGCACACCTCGGGGCGGTGGTCCTCCTCTTTGTCATCGGGTTTGAGTTCAAGCTTCAGGATATCCTCAAACCTTCGTATGCCATAATCGCGCTCGTAGGGGTGATCGTCCCCTGGATAGGGGGCTATGCCACGGCGATGTGGGCAGGGATGGACTTCTCGAGCGGGCTCTTCATCGGGACGGCCCTCACCGCGACGAGCATCGCCATCACCGCAAACGTTCTCCAGGAACTCAATAAGCTCCAGACAGGCCCTGCACGGGCGATCATCGGTGCAGCGGTGATCGACGACGTGCTGAGCCTGGTCGCGCTCGCCATCACCGGAGACGTAGTGGCAGGTGCATTCTCCCCGGAAGTGATCTTCTTTATCCTGCTGAAGGTTGCGATCTTCCTGGTCGCCGCAGGGGCATTCGGAATCTTCATTGTCAGCAGGTTCCTGGTCCGCCTGGACCAGACCTCGTTCGTGGCGAAGTACCCGGAGTTCATCTTCATATTCGCCATGATGTTCGCGTTTCTCTACGCCATGATCGCCGAGCTTGTCGGACTCTCGGCAATCGTGGGGGCATTCATCGCGGGAATCTCGTTCGAGCGCCTCTCCCTCCGCAAGAGTCTTGACGTGAAGGAGGGGGCTGAGTTCCTCAAGATCATCTTTGCCGCCATATTCTTCGTCTCGCTCGGGGTGGTGGCAGACATCAAGGCGATTACGCCGGAGATCGTTCCATTCCTCGTGGTCCTGACGGTTGTTGCGATCGCGACCAAGGTCGTGGCCTGTGCCGTTCCCGCCCGCATGGCAGGGATGTGCACGAAGGACTCCCTCATCATAGGGTTCGGGATGGCCCCACGCGGAGAGGTGGCGATGATCGTAGCCCTCATCGGGCTCGAGCAGGGATACATCGGTCAGGAGGTGTTCGTGATCATCATCCTGATGAGCCTGCTTACGACCCTCATCACCCCCATTGTCTACAGGAACTGGTTCTACAAGGAAGAATACTGCGAACCTGCTCCTGAAATATAACAATCCTTTCTGTCTTCTACAGGCTGCCCGGGGTCAGGCGCCGGTTGCTCCGGCACTCTCCGCTTCGACCGCTTCCGCAAATGATGCCAGTTGTTCGGGTTTTCCTATCACTACCAGGCGATCTCCTGCGTGTATCCCGAACTCCCCGTCCGGGTTGGTGATGATCTCATCGCCCCTCTCAACCGCAAGAATCGAGACGCCATATTCGTTGCGGACTTTGAGTTCCCTGAGATCCTTTCCGTTCACCGGTGACGCCGGGACCACCTCCAGCGTCTGCACCTCCACATGCGGGATACGGATCGCGATCTCAGAGAGCACCCCCTGGACAGGGGGAGGCTGCCGGAATAATTTGTACATGTCCCTTCGAATCCGTGACGTGACCCGGTCTATTGCCATGCGGGGGGCGAGGTACTTCCTCATCACCCTGGAGATGAGCTCGATCGACGTCTCGAACTCGTCCACAATCACTTCGTCGGCGCCTATCTCGCGCAACTGTTCGATATCACGGAGGAACCGGGTCCTGATCAGGATGTGGATCGCAGGGTTCAGCTTTCTCGCAGTGGCAGTGATAGTCCTGCTGGAAAAGGGATCGTTCGTAACAATGGCAAGGATCCTCGCATGCTCAATCCCCGCATGGTGCAGTATTGAGGGGTTTGCCGCATCGCCAAAGAAGATAGGCTGACCTTTTTTTCTCTCATCGGCCACCGTGTCGGGATTCATGTCGATGATGATGTAGGGGATCCCCTCCATCTCCGCAACCTGTGCCAGGTTCCTCCCGTTGGGGCCGTACCCCACGATGATCAGGTGGTCGCGAAGAGAGAGTGATGTTGTGCCGGGTTGAGGTTCCGAGCCAACCCTAATACTCTCCGGAAGAGGGAGCGCACATATCCTGTCGGATATCCGGGGACCCGCAGAGATGAGGAACGGTGAGATGGCCATTGTCCACACCGCAACCGTGAGGAAGACCTGGATCGAGGACTCCGAGAGGAACGAGAATTCCATCCCTGCGAGGATAAGGACGAACGAGAACTCCCCGATATTTGCGAGTGCGAGCCCCGCAAGCACTGAAGTCCGCAGAGACTGGCGCAACGCAAGCGAAGATAATCCGCCGATTGCAGCCTTGAGCACGATTGCGCCTGCGATCAGGGCCAGGATCAGGAGCGGGGTGGAGAGAAGGATGTGCGCATTCAGGAGCATCCCGATAGAGATGAAGAAGAAACTGGTGAAAATATCGCGGAAAGGAAGGATGGTGGCGAACGCCTGGTGAAAGTACGTGGTCTCCGCGAGCAGCAGCCCGGCCAGGAACGCCCCGAGCGCAAGCGAGAGCCCGATACTCGAAGTGATCCAGGTAATGGCAAGACATACGAAGAGGATGGTCAGGAGAAAGAGCTCCTGGCTCCGGGTCCTGGTGATGGTGTCCATCAGGCGGGGGAGGAGGTAGAAGAGGAGGACGAGCACGAGGACAAGGGCTGCCACCAGCGCGATCTCAAGGCTGAACGCGTATTTGCCGGGGTGGATCTCCTGCCCCGAGAGGGCTGGCAGGATAAGGATCATCGGGACACTCATCAGGTCCTGGAAGAGGGAGATGCCAAGCGTCGTCCGGCTGTGGGGGCTGTCGAGCTCGCCCCGGTCCTGGAAGACCCGAAGCGTGATGGTGGTACTGGTATGGCAGATCAGGAAACCCAGGAACACCGCGGTTGGGAGGGGGATGCCCAGCCCATATGCAAGCGCCGCGGCGGCAATGACCGTGAGCCCCACCTGGAGGGCGCCCCCAAGCATCACGATCTTCTTCATCTGGTAGAGCGTCCGGAACGAGAACTGCATCCCGATGGAGAAGAGGAGAAAGATTACGCCAATCTCGGCCAGGAACTGGATAATCTCCTGGTCCTGGATAAGGCCGAGACCATACGGGCCAGCGAGCATCCCCGCGAGGATGAAGCCCACGATCCCCGGGACCCTGAACTTGTTGCCAAGGAAGAGGACCAGGGTGGAGAGGCCAATGACGATGAGAATGTCGAACAGGAAGACATCGACCTCTATCATGGAATCACCACCAGATCTACCTACCTATTTAGACGATGGAGTTCATCAGCCTGCCTGTGAGTCTTGATGCCGGAAGGAAGATTTCTATGACTATTTACACACGAGCTCCCGCGTGTTCTGCGATCTTGCCAGTACTTCCTGCAAGCAACCTGTCGTTGAAGGTCGTTTTTTTTTTGGTGAAACACTGTGGGAGAACTACAAATTTTTTTTTATTTTCGAAAAAAAAACTGCCGACTGGAAAATGTTTACAGGAGCTTGGTCTCTTCCGTCGGTTGGGGCACCTTCACCACCAGGACCCGGAAGACTTTGCTGCTCTCGTTGATCCACCGGTGGGGGATCTTCGCCGGGCTCTCCACGAGCGTGTCCTTTCCGACGGTCTCCCTCTCCTGCCCTATCTCGACAATGCCGGTCCCCTCCAGCACGTAAAAGAAGACGTCCACCGGGGTTGCGTGCTTCTTCAGGGACTCGCCAGGCTGAAGGGTGATCACCACCGCCACCGCGTGCGGGGAGTCGTACATCTTCCGGGCATCGACGTGGTGGGGATTAGGGTGGGAAGAGGTCTCGCTGACCTTTGTGCATTTCATGATGACGTTCCTCACTCCACCTGGTGCGTCGCGGGATTTATCGGTTCCGCAGACCACGCACATCTGTCGAAAAAGAGGCTCTGGACCGCGGTGATGAACGGGAGCGTGACGATGACTGCCATCCTCTCGGTGTTCATCCTGTAGATGATCATCAGCTCCTGATCGTCGGATAGGACGATGCCATCGAGCTTGAAGACAGATCCCTCTTTTCTGATCTCGCTTGAAAAGATCTTCGAGAAGATCTCAACCCTGAAGAGCGGGCAGAACTCCCCGACAGGATAGACCTCCGAGCGGGGCAGCTTGACGTTCACGGCCGTATCCCTCGCCACGAGAACTTTCCGGGTGATCCCCGGAGGACAGTTATGGAGCACATCGGCGTATTCCACGGGGAGTTCGGGGTCAAGCACGAGGAGATAGAGCGATTCGCGGGCGTCCCTTATCGCAGATGCGAGGTTCCGCCTGATGCCCAAGTTACCCTGGACGTGCCAGAGGGGAGAGAACTTCTGGTGTGCCGACAGAGCGAGCGCCCCTCGCACACCTCGCTGCACTCTGTGGCCGCAATCTGCAGGCCCTCAATAAGGTGGGCGGTTGACCACCCGGGGGGATCGACCGGCCGGCAGGAGTGTGGGGATCCCCGTCGGACCTCAATGAAGCCGCGGTCCAAAAGCGACTGGAGGATATCGTAGACCCGTTGGCCTCTGGAACCTTGCTCGCCTCGTGGACCTGGGCGGGCGTTTCCTCCCCCTGTCCCGAACAGGCCTGCGTACACCCTTGCCTCATATTCCCTGAGACCCAGCTGTCCGAGGTTTCCAATCATTCGCTCCATCAGGTTACTCCGGGAGTGACAACATGTTAATACTGTGGGCGGATCCACTGAGTGACAGCAAGGGATATTCGTGCCGGGGCCGGGTCCAAATACGCCACAGTTGATCGGAATTGCGTATGCGATTCTCTTCATTCTCGTCGGAGCGTTCCTATGGCGGACGGGAAGGTTTTCGCGGACTGCGAAGTACCTCCTGCTGCTGGTGACCGTTCTCATAGGGTTTGCCTTCTTCTCCCCCATGATACCCCACAACTTCCAGCAGCTGGTGCTCAGGTCGGGAGGTTTTGTGGGATTTGCCCTGATGGGGGCCGCGATCGGGATGGCCATCTTCTTCCTCCTGACCTTCCTCTTCGGAAGGCACTTTTGCGGATACTTATGCCCTATAGGGGCGGTCCAGGAGCTCGCGTATGCAGTCCCTTCACCGAAGGTCAGGCTCCCCTGGAAGAGAGGGCTCTCGTTGGTCAGGGGACTCGTATTCGTCCTCATTCTTGCCGCGGGTCTCGGTTTTTCGATCTCCGTCCTCGCGTTCTTCGGGATCCAGGAGTTCTTCAGGCTCGTCTTCTCGGCGGGCTTTGTCGTCTTCCTGGCCGTCATCGCGCTCTCCCTCTTCATCTACAGGCCGTTTTGCCGGCTCATCTGCCCGGTCGGCGTCATCTTCCAGCTGGTCGCCACCCCTGCCCGCTGGAAGATCCGGAGGACCGATGCCTGCATCGAGTGCAGGAAATGCGAGAGAGTGTGCCCGACCAGCGAGGCGGGACGCGATGATTTAAAAGGCGAATGCTACCTCTGCAGGAGGTGCATGGACGTATGCCCCGTCGGGGGAGCCCTGCAGTACGGGGGAAGGAGCCAGCAGGAAGCACATGAAGAAAAGGGATCGCCATGACAAAAGAGACGAAAGAAGAACTCCCTGGAAAAGTCTTCGAGATGAAGGACCTCGTCGAGTACCAGACGGGAACCGTTGCGAGCAGGATGATCATCAACAACAGGGCGGGGAGTATCACCATCTTCTCGTTTGACAAGGACGAGGGGCTCTCGGAGCACACCGCACCCTACGATGCAGTGGTGATGATCCTTGACGGCGAGTGCGAAGTATGGGTCGCCGGGGTAACCCACGCAATGAAGGCAGGCCAGACCATCATCTTCCCGGCAAACGCTCCCCATGCACTCTCCGCTACATCCAGGTTCAAGATGGCGCTCATCATGATACGGGGGAAAGTGGACGAGCAATGAGTGGAGACAAAGAGGGGAAATACTGCTCGGTATGCGGCGGAATCCCCCCTGAAGAGATCAGGATCCGGAGGATACTCGTGGACGGGAAGGAGACCGGGATCGACAAGCTCGACTTCATCCTCGATGACGTGGCCGCACTTGGCCTCGACCAGGATACCGAGATCATCGCCGAGCTCCTGAAGCGGGTGCAGGTGTTCAACTATGTACCGACAAAGAAGGCCGACGTCTACGGTCAGGCGCTCCTGAAGGAGTACCGGGCCCGCATGCACGCCGGACCCAGGGCCGACCAGTAACGGCTCTACCGTTAGCCGGGCCTTGAAATCCCCAGTGTTTCCCTTTCCGCGTCTCAACGCACCTGTTCCAGGGAATAAGTGACGGGTAACGGGGATGTCACCCACTGCCTGCTACTGATCCACGAAGCAGAAGGGGTCCGGGGCCCTGAAGTCCCCGCTCTCTGAGTGCGCCCGCACGCGGCACCCTCCCCCGCAGAGGGGGAAATATTCGCAGCTCCTGCACTTTCCGGCTATCAGGCCATTCTTTCCCCGGAACAGCGAGAGCGCGGGGTTGCGGTCGTCTCCCCAGAGTTCCGAAAATCGCCTTTCACGGATGTTTCCGACCAGAAACTCCGGCGACCGTGCGAACTGGCAGGGGTAGACATTTCCCCAGGGGTCGATGTTTGCAACCCGCTCGCCTGCACTGCACCCCCCTTTCAGCGAGGAGAGGAGTGTCTGTGCGTCTTTTAAATCCGGCGAGCCGTCGCGCTCCATTGACCGGACCAGGTGGATGCAGTCCTGCGGCGCATCGACGGTCAAAAACTCCATCCTGGCCGGATCGGTCTCCTGCGCTCTCCTGTACAGCAGGGCCAGCGCCGCGGTCACCTCTTTTCCGCCAAGCTGCAGCCGGTGGTACGAATCCATGCCTCGCCCGGACGGCACGAGCCAGTACAGGCAGAAACGCGATGCGCCGAGTGCCAGTGAGAGGTCGATTACATCCTCAAGCTCGGAAAAGTTCTCCCTGGTGAGGGTGACCCTGGCCCCGCAGCGGACATCCGCCTCGCGGCAGTGGGAGAACGCGGCGACCGTCCGTTCGAACGCACCGGGAGAGTTCCTGAAACGGTCGTGGGTCGCGGCGCTGGCGCCGTCGAGCGAGATCCCCGCGTACTCGATCCCGCACTCCCTGATCTGCCGGGCGATATCCCCGGTGATGAGGGTGCCGTTCGTACTGAGTGCAGTCTTTATTCCCTTTTCCTGTGCATGCGATGCGAGGGTCCAGAGGTCTTCCCGCATCAGGGGCTCTCCCCCCGAGAAGAGGATGAGGGGAACTCCCATCGCGGAAAAGTCGTCAATCAGTGCAATCGCCTCCGCGGTCGTGAGTTCTCCCCCGGGCTGCGAGTGCGGGCCCGACCTGCTGTAGCAGTGCTCGCAGTGCAGGTTGCACCGGTTCGTCAGGTTCCAGAAGACAACAGGCCTCTCCATGCCCGAGAACGCGAGGTACCGGCTTGGCACCTCTCCGGATGGTGCCTTCCGGTGCTTCATCACGGCACTCACCGTCCCCCGCCCATGGACGCACTGGGTGATCCGGTTCATGGGTTGATGCCCCCGTTCTCCCGTATCCTGACGTTCGGCACACGTTTGAACTCCTCGGTGCTGAACATCAAGATATAGTCGCGAATGCCGGCCATGCCGGCGAGTGTCTCCACGTCTTTTCGCACCTCCTCGCGGCTGTACCCATGGTGAACCGTATACAGCGTGTACTCCCACCGGCCTGGGACAGGGCGGCGCTGATAGCAGTGGGTAATGCAGGGGAACGACGCGAGCAGCGCTCCCGCATCGCCGTTGGAGGACTCTCCCGGCCTCCACGCAACGAGGGCGTTTGCCGTGATGCCGACCTTCCTCTGGTTGATGCGGGCCCGGAACCTCCTGATGATCCCTTCGTCACAAAGCGCCCGGATTCGCGCGATGACGTCGCTTCCCGTCATACCCAGTTGGGCTCCAACCTCCTCGAACGGCTCCTGCACGAAAGGGAGTCCCTCTTCGAGGATCTCAAGGAGCCTCACGTCACGCGGGTCCATCGGCACCATCCCCATGCATCATGCCCCTGAACTGAAACCGGACGTCAACTTTTAGCTTCTTTTCTGTCGGGAGATCGAGCGCGTCCTCTTCCGAGAGGCCTGCCCGCTGCAGGATATCGGCGAGGAGAGCCCGCACGTGGCCCTCGTCCCTCCCCGACAGGGTGAACCAGAGAGGGCAGGGGTGGTCCCGCCTGAAATTATGGGAGACTTCAGGGTAGCTGCTGACAAGTGCGGCGACCTCCTCCACTCTCCCGGGGGGGACCTTCAAAGCGACGAGCGTTGCAGACGAGAGCCCCCACCTCCCTGATTCAAGGATGGGCGAGATCCCCCTGAGTATGCCGGCATCTCTCTGTTGTTCCAGCCGGGTAAGGAGTTCTTCGGAAGTGATGCCGACTTTTTCGGCAACCACGTCCCAAGGCCGGGGGACGAGTGGGACTTCGTCCTGGAGAGCGTTAAGGATTGCGATATCGGTTTCATCCGGAAAATACGCCGCCTCCATCATGCGCCCTCCCCTGGCTTGTAGGGGCACAACGGGTCCTCCCCGCAGATCTCGCCGCATAGTGACTCAGGCCTCGCGAGCCCATCGCACCACCCGGTGGAGAGGGCACCGATTCCCCGGTACGCCCTGGCCCTGCACCCACCGCATACCGCCTGGTACTCGCAGCACCCGCACTTCCCCGACAGTTTCGCCGGGTCGCGAAGTGCCGTAAATATCTCCGATCTATGCCATATCTCGGCAAAGGGAATGTCACGCACGTTTCCCGCGCTTACCGGGAGATAGGGGCACGGGGTCACGTCACCGTTTGCATACACGCGGCAGTAACTGATCCCCGCGATGCAGCCCCTGCCCCATGAGGGGTTCTGTATCCCGAGGGTGTCAGCAATGCGCCGGAACTGCGGGGCACAGGTCGGGCGGACATTGATATCATGGTCACGGTAGCGGACGAGGATCTCGCGGATCAGGCGCTCGTAGTCCCCGGGGCCCCCTGCACTGAAATCCCTGCCCCTCCCTGAAGGAACAGGAAAAAATACCTGGTAATCGTGGACCCCGAGTGATCTTCCCAGGGCAATCACCCTGTCTACTGAACCGATATCCCATTGTATCACCGAGGTGTTGATCTGAACACCCATCCCCTCGTCGCGGCAGGAGCGGATCGCCTGTACAGCCTTCTCCCAGACGCCTGGAATTCCGCGGAACGAATCGTGCACGGCAGGATCCGCAGAATCTAGGCTTATTGCTACGGCCCTGATGCCGGCCTCGCTCAGGCGTGATGAGGCGGTTCGGTCGATCAGGACACCACTTGTCCCCATCACCATCCGGAGTCCCTGGTCTGTCCCATACCGTGCGATCTCATAGATGTCCTCGCGGAGGAGGGGTTCTCCCCCGCTCAGCACGACAATCGGCCTTCCCACGTCGCAGACCTGGTCGATGACGCCGAATGCCTCCCTTGTGGAGAGCACTCCCTCTGCCTCGCGGCCGCCGGCGTCCACGTAGCAGTGGGCGCATGCGAGCGGGCACCGGAGGGTGATGTTCCAGGAGATGATTCGTGGCGTCCCGGGATATATGCCCTTCACCACCTCAGCCCTTCTGCTTTGCACCGTCCTCGTTCCTTACCCACTGTTTGGGCTTCTCCATCATCAAAGGCGTGGGAGACTATGACCATGCGAGATCGAAGCGATCAAGGTTCATCACCTTGGTCCACGCTGCCACGAAGTCCCGGACATACTGCTCTTCCGCGCCCGCGCTTGCGTAGACCTCGGCCAGTGCCCGGAGCTGGGCATTTGAACCGAAGATCAGGTCGACCCGCGTGCCGGTCCAGCGGAGTTCGCCAGTCTTGCGATCGCGGCCTTCGAACATATCGGCGTCTTCTGATACCGGCTTCCATTCCGTGCTCATGTCGAGCAGGTTTGCAAAGAAATCGTTGGTGAGCGCCTCCGGATGCCTGGTGAAGACACCATGAGGGCTCTTTTTGAAGTTGGCGTTCAGCACGCGCATGCCGCCGATGAGCACGGTCATCTCGGGCGCGGTCAGGGTCAGCAATTGCGCCCTGTCGACCAGCAACTCCTCGGCCAAAACGGCGTAGCGGGCCTTCTGGTAGTTTCGGAAGCCGTCCGCCTTCGGCTCGAGCACGGCGAATGACTCCACATCGGTCTGCTCCTGCGAGGCGTCCATCCTTCCCGGCACAAATGGGACCACCACCACGTGACCCGCATTCTTTGCCGCCTGCTCGACGCCTGCACAACCCGCAAGGACGATCAGGTCCGCGAGGGAGACCTTTTTGCCTCCAGACGCTTTGCTGTTGAAGTCGTGCTGGATGCCCTCCATGATCTTCAGCACCTTCGAGAGCCGGGCAGGCTCGTTGACTTCCCAGTCCTTCTGCGGCGCCAGGCGAATCCGTGCACCGTTTGCACCGCCGCGCTTGTCGGAACCGCGGAACGTTGACGCCGACGCCCAGGCGGTCGAGACCAGTTCCGACACCGACAGGCCTGACGCGAGTATCTTTTTCTTGAGGGTGGCGATATCCTGCGCATCAACCAGGGGGTGATTGACCGCAGGAATGGGGTCCTGCCAGATGAGCTCTTCTTTTGGGACCTCCGGGCCGAGATACCGTGACCGCGGGCCCATGTCGCGGTGCGTCAGCTTGAACCATGCCCGGGCGAATGCGTCCGCAAGCTGGTCCGGGTGCTCGTAGAAGCGCCTCGAGATCTTCTCATAGATGGGGTCGAACCGCAGGGCAAGGTCGGTGGTCAGCATCCCTGGTGCGCGACGCTTCGACGGGTCGTGCGGATCCGGCACGGTGCCGGCGCCTGCCCCGCCCTTCGGCTTCCACTGGTACGCTCCGGCAGGGCTCTTTTCCAGTTCCCACTCGAACGTAAACAGGTTCCGGAAGAAGTTGTTGCTCCACTTCGTCGGCGTCTGGGTCCAGATTAGTTCCGGGCCGCCGGTAATCGTGTCGTTGCCTTTGCCGGTCTGAAAACTGCTCTTCCAGCCGAGGCCCTGTTCCTCGATAGGGGCCGCTTCCGGCTCCGGCCCCACGCTGGCTGCAGGTCCGGCACCGTGGGTCTTGCCAAACGCGTGGCCGCCTGCGATGAGCGCCACCGTCTCTTCGTCGTTCATCGCCATCCGGGCGAAGACTTCGCGGATATCCTTTGCAGCCGCGACCGGGTCCGGGTTTCCGTTCGGGCCCTCGGGATTGACGTAGATCAGGCCCATCTGCACGGCAGCAAGAGGGTTTTCGAGCTCCCTTTCGCCAGTATAGCGCTTGTCACCCAGCCACTCGGCTTCAGATCCCCAGTAGACATCTTCATCGGGCTCCCAGGCATCAACACGCCCGCCGGCGAATCCGAATGTCTTGAACCCCATCGACTCAAGGGCGACGTTTCCTGCAAGGATCATGAGGTCGGCCCATGAGATCTTCCTGCCGTACTTCTGCTTGATTGGCCAGAGAAGCCGCCTCGCCTTGTCGAGGTTCGCGTTGTCAGGCCAGCTGCTGAGGGGTGGGAACCGCTGCTGGCCTGAACCGGCGCCGCCGCGACCGTCACCGGTGCGATACGTGCCGGCGCTGTGCCACGCCATGCGGATGAGCAGGGGGCCGTAGTGGCCGAAGTCCGCCGGCCACCACTCCTGCGACTTTGTCATCAGCTCGCGGAGATCCTTCTTCACTGCCGCCATGTCAAGACTTTGGAACTCTTTTGCATAGTTGAAATCCTCTCCCATCGGGTTGGACAGGGGGGGGTGCTGGTGAAGGACCTTCAGGTTCAACTGGTTCGGCCACCAGTCACGTATGGTCATGCTTTGGCCGGTTGCGGGTTTGGGCGCGCCTCCCGTGGCCGGGGACCTGCTGTCATCAGTCATACTGTCATCTCCTACCTTTGTATGGTTGTATCCTCTGCGGTGATTTGAAGATTCCTTTCAAGACACCGCGACCGGGTGCATGATCAGCGGTTCAGGTGAGCGAATGAGCGCCGAGCGCTTCCGACACCGTCGTCTGATCCAAAACCACCGCCATTTTCCCTGGACTCAAGAAAAAAAAGTCTCCGCGGGTGTGAGGTGCCATTGGGTATGCAGGCCCGAAAGTAGCCCAGCCCTCCTGCACCCTCTCCCCTGACCAATGCATTCCAGGGTTCGCCCACGGTCATAATCCGCGAGTTTTTCACTCATGTGGACATCCTTGAGAGAACCGGGCAACTCTGCCCCTCGAGAGAGGATTCTGGTAGTCTGCACCTGAAAGTCCTTGATTTATCCCGGGGGGGTTTTACTGGCCAGACCCTTCCTCACGGGAATACTACAGGCACCGGCACTTTACGCATTTGGTTCAAGGAACTTCCCACCCGGAGATACCGGGAACCCTTCCGGGGACTCAAACTATATGCCTTCTTACTCCCCATCCTCTCTGACCATAAAGAAAGAGGGCGTGGAAGAGAATGCAGGAGACACCACAGGGAACAGGCAGGGAGCAACACCCCACAGAAGAGACCACATGGAGATGTACGGTCTGCGGATTTCTCTTCAAAGGTGAGCGCCCTCCGAAGGGATGCCCGAGGTGCGGGAGCCTTTCATCTGAATTTCTGACTGAGGAGAAGAGGGGCTGGCTCACCTACGATGGCGACTCCTTCGACGTCCTCCTGGTGAACGGGAGCACCCATCGGGCACACAACACCTCCTACATGGTGGATCTCGCGGAGAGAGAACTCGAATCGCGGGGCGTGAGCTACCGCAGGTTCAACCTGAGCGAGCACACGATCGACCACTGCTGGTGTTGCTACAGTGTGAAGGCGGAGTACTGCACCTATCCCTGCAGGAATTCCCAGGACGACATGCCCGCATTCCACCAGATGCTTGCAACCGCCAAGGCAGTCATTGTTGCTTCACCCATCAACTGGAACAACATGTCCGCCCGGCTCAAGGACTTCCTCGACCGGACCACCTGCATGCAGAACCTCTTCCATCTTGACAGGCCGGGCCTGACCGATGGGAAAGTGGTCGGCATCCTCATCTCGGGGCACGAGGACGGCGCTGTCAAGACCGCACTCGACATCTACCTCGTCTTTGAACAGATGGGATACATCCTTGCACCGTTCGGGATCGCGTTCAGGACTCATGGATCGCAGTTCAACAGCAGCACTGACGCAGAGTTTTTCAGAAACGACCCAAAGATCAGGGACGATGTCCGGGGAGTGGTTTCGAACGTGGTAGAGATGATGCAGCTCGATCTCGAATCTCGCCTGAAAGGGAGACTGCTGCCGGTGTCGGAGTGATCCAGGGAGAGAATACGTAAAAGAATTCGCAAGAATTTCAAGAAGCTGTGAGATTTCAAAATATTCGGGTGTATCTTCCTGGACTTCTTATCTTTCGGGAAGGGAACAGGAGACATTCCGAAACGCCCCTGCCGGCACATGCATCTGGAACCGTGCACCTTTGCCATAGTCACCCGTCTCAATGATAGAAATCCCGGTTATCCCGAGAATCTCGCGTGACAGGAAGAACCCAAGCCCGGTGTGGTTCCCAAACCCGCGCTCGAATATTTTTTCCTTCTTTTCCTCGGGGATGCCAGTCCCGTCGTCCTCGTAGATGATAGCAAGGTGATCTGAATTCTGTTCGCACTTAACAGATATTGCCGTCACGTGACCTCCATGCCGCATGGAGTTATCGAAGAGATTTGAAAAGACTTTTTCAATCATGGGATCTGCATAGATTTCGGCGCTTGAACACGTGCTGATGAGAGGGACCCCCAATTGCTGCAGTTTATCTATAATGGCTGCAAGGGAAAACCATGCAGGTTCGTGCATCCCGATCTCCTGGTAGGTCCGGGTAAACTCGATTTGCCTTGCAATCGCGTCCCCTGCGTGGTCAATTTTCAGAAGGATATCGGAGATCTCCCCCTCGGTTTCTTTCTCCATCGCGATCTGTGCAAGTCCCCGAAGGAGGGTCACCTGGTTTGCAACATCATGCCGTGTGATGCTCGACAGAAGTGCGATCTTCTTGTTGATCTCCTTCATCGACATCTCTGCCCGCTTGCGCTCGGTGACATCGAAGAAACTGACGAGGCTTGCGGCGACAATGCCGTGTCGGTCAATGACGGGAGTGCCGAACACTTCCAGGTGCGCGCGGGTATTGTCGGGGCGAACGACTATCATATCGTCGACGTGGCTCACCTCCCCCCTCAGCCCCCGTATGATGGGCATCTCGTCGGCAGGGTATTTTTTGCACGTGCCTGCCTTGAAGGCCTCGTACACTTCGGCGAGGTTCTCTTCGGTCGCATCCGGCAGGACCCCCCTGCCGAGGAGTCGGGTTGCCTCCCGGTTGGCGATAATCGGTTTCCCTGTCGGCGCTTCAACCATGAATATGCCGATTGGGACGGTCTCAAGGAGAGTCGTGAGGATACGGTTACGGCTGTCGAGCTCATCGCTCCTGGTGCGTAACTCCTTCTCTATCTTCTTCTGCTCGGTGATATCCCGTGAAATGCCAAATATCGCTGTGATATTGCCCTGCCTGTCCCTGACAGGGTAGAGCAGGTGGTCGAACCAGCGCGGGGACCCTCTGAAATTCATCTGCCCTTCACTCCGGAACCGCTCCCCGGTCTCGAATACCCGGTCTATGGCATATCTCTGATGTGTTGAGATCTCCTGAGGAAACAGGATATTTCGCCCATGCCCGATGATCTCGCGGGGTTCTTTTCCGAGCATTGCAGCAGCGGCGGAATTGACGTATACGACCCGGTCTTCGCGGTCGACCATGAAGATGAGATCGGGGGATACCTGGGACAGCCCCTGATACCAGTCTTCCTTCTCATGCAACGCCACCTCTGCCTCCCTGATTTCGGTAATATCCCTTCCTACTGACTGGTATTCGACGAGTGTTCCGTCTGCGTCGAAGATCGCACGGTCACTCCATCTCTGCCACCGTATCTTGCCATCCGGTATGATGATGCGGTGTTCAATGCTTCCCACAGGGTTTTGTTCTGTCAGGGATTCGAAGAATTGCCGGACACGTTCCCGGTCCTCGTCAGCAATCACGGGCTTGAACCTGCGTCCGAGGATCTCTTCTCGCGTAAACCCGAAATACCTGCAATAGGCGTCATTGACGAACACGTGCGTGCCGTCCGGCAAAAAGCGTGAGATAAATTCGGTCTGGTCTTCGACCACGTTCCGATACCGCTGCTCACTCTCTGCGAGGGTCTCTTCAACCATGATCCGCTCGATTGCTGCCCCTATCTGTGTCGCAATCGTCTCGAGAGCAACACGCCTGTTCCCCGGAATATCCATATTCTTGTGCGAGGAGACATTCAGGCAGGCGATACTCCTTCCATTCGAAGTGATCGGGATTACTGCAATGCACAGGATTCCTTCCTCCTCTGCTTCGGGCGTGGGATAAGAAACCGCAAGCTCGCCGCGTGGGATGAAGAGGGGAATGCCCTCCCTGACAAGCCGTGCATTGTCAGATGCAGGAGGGTAATGAGAGACGCTTCTTTGGAACCCCTCCCCAAGGTTGATCGAGGTAATAAGATCAACTGCCCCTGTATCCCTGTCAACGAGGTATATCCCTCCTGAATCCATCCCGGATATCTCTATTGCCGCTAAAAGACAGGTCTCCAGCGTATCGTGCAATCCCCGCACCTTCTGGAGTGAAAGGCCGAGATTGAGCTCGGTCTTGAGGATGGATTCCTGTTCCTTCCGCTCCGTGATATCGCGGAATGTTCCCTCAACCCCGAGGATGTTGCCTTCTTCATCGTAGTAGAGATGACTGCTTGTCTCGACATACACGGGGGTGCCATCCTTTTTCCTGAGCGTGACCTCGTAGTTTATCACTTTTCCATTCAGGGAGATCTCCTCGAGGAGAGGCTTTCGGTCTGAAGGATTGAAATAAAAATCGTCAGCAATATTCCGCCCGATGCATTCCTTGAGATCGTCGTAGCCAAGGAGGCTGGCCCATGACTGGCTGGCCCTGATTAGACGGCCCTGGACGTCACTCCTGTAATATATGTCCTGGATCTGGTTGAGCAGGTGTGTATACTCAAGGTTGGCGGAGATCAGCTCCTGTTCAGCCTTCTTCTGCTCGGTAACATCAGTGAGGAAGGAGAGCGACGCAGGGCTACCTGACCACTGAATACAGGTCGAGTTGATCCAGATCCACCTCTCCTCGCCGTCTCCCCTGACTATCCGAAACATGTAACCGGTGGGGGGGATATCTCCCCTCATCCGCTGGAGATGGCGGTCCATCACCATCCCGCGATCGCCGGGATGGATAAAATCAGTGAACGGTCTGGATTTGATTATATCCTCGGGGCGGTCAAGGATGCGGATGAGTGCAGGGTTGACATGCACCAGGCGGTCTCCCTGCGCCACGAGGATGCCTTCGGTCGCAGTCTCGAAGAGCAGCCGATAATTCTGTTCACTCTCGCGGATCTTCGCCTCAGCCTCTATGCGATCAGTGATGTCGACAATAATTCCCCGCACCCCGACAATCCTGCCATCACGTACCACGGGAGACGAATATATGGAGACAGGAAAAGTACTTCCGTCTCTCCGGAGTGCCCTGTATTCCCTTGTTTTCTGTCCCGCTGATCCCATTTCCAAAACATTGCGAAACGCGACTGCCGCCCGGTCCCGGTCGCCGGGTGCGACCATGTCCATGGCGTTCACCCCTTTCCTGATATCCTCCTCGGAGTATCCATACATCTCGAACGCAATCCGGTTCGCATACGTCACCCTGCCATCGACATCCGCTTCGTAGAGAACCTGTGGCAACATCTCCGCAAGTTCGCGGAAACGCCGTTCGCTCTCGTTCAGCGCTTCCACAATTTTTTTTCTCTCGGTGATCTCGCGGATCGACTCAATGGCGCCGACGACATCCCCCTGGGTATTGTAAAGGGGGGAGGCGGTGAACCAGAGGACAGCTCCGAGGCTGTTGTTGAAATGGGGAATCGTGATCTCAGAGAACAGTTTCTTTCCTTCGCGCTGTATGAACGGGTATTTCGCTGCGGTAACGCGATCGTCTTTCAGCACGAGGTCAATGAGAATCGGTCGTCGCTCGTGGTAAAAAGGAATGGCATATTCATAGTTGCTCTTCCCCACGATCTGTTCGGTTTTCATGCCGGTCATCTTCTCGATAGCCCGGTTCCATGCAATCACCACACCGTTCGTGTCGATGGCAAACGTCGCGTCAGGCAGGAAGTTGAGGATATCTGCCTCCCGTCGCTCATGGTCCCTGATGCTTCTCTCCGCCCTCCTCTGGTGGACTGCCTGCCTGACCTTGTGGACCAGCTCTGCAAACTGAGATGCGGGTTCACCCCCTTTCTGGAGGTAGAAATCGGCCCCTTCATTCAGAGCCTGGATGACGACCTCTTCACGGCCACGCCCGGTAAAGATGATGAATGGAATTGGATTTCCCGATGCCCGGACCTCCTTTAAGAAATCTATCCCATTCATCCCCGGCATCTGGTAATCGGAGATGATTGCATCATAATTTCCTCTTTCAATAGCCTTGAGAGCGTCCTGCGCAGATGTGACTGTCTCGACATGAAACTCACCATGTCTTTCCAGGTACAGCTTGCCCACTTCGAGGAGCCCGGGTTCGTCATCGACATAGAGGACGTTTATCATGGATGTTGTTACATTGTTTCATTATTTCAGAGTGTATTGATTGTTCCCATTCATGCGAGGATCAGCCCGGTGACCCGCATTCATACACCCTGCGGGAGATCGTGAATTCCCCGGTTCTATACGGCCGCACATTCATATGAGAGAATACCGGGGGTGATTACAGATCTTGATCCTGGATTCCGCCCAGCTATCCCGCATTTTCCCGATTGTGCTCACTCACAGGTAGATATATTGCGACTCCCTCCCTGGCGATCCGGGCCTCCTGCGGATTCAGTGTGGAAATGAACCAAAACCACTATTGGGTGGGAGATCTGAAGGTTCTCAGAGTGGTTCTGAATGAGACCTGTGTGGTACGTACTCCTGGCAGCGGTGCTGGCAGGCATCCTCTTCTCCTGCGGGTGCACCTCGCAGCCGACATCATCAACCCAGGCGGGGACGGCAACCATGAGTGCGATCTCTGCAGTGGAGACCTCCCCTGACATGCTTCCTGCAATTGCCCTGGACCTGTCAGACTTCCCTGAAGGTTTCGAGCTGATTTACGCGGGAGATACCGAACCTCCTGCCGAGAGCGTGCTGCTTGCCGACCCAGCCTACCGTGGGGGCTACTCGGTGACGGTGAGCAACGAGAGTTCTGACTTTCCTACAGGAGAACTTGTGGACCAGATCATCCTCATTTACTCCCAGCCCGTAACCCGGGGGCGCCTTACCGAAGTCTTTACGGAGAACTACCCCGAGCTCTCCACCTGGCCCCTCACGACGCTTGAGGACCCCGGGATAGGGGATGCCAGCATTGCGTACCACTTCACGTACCCTGACACCACGCTCTCAGGGTATACTATCGCCTTTGGCAAAAAAGACGTCTACCAGATCCTTACCACCATGACAGGGGACGGCACTGCGGACTACAATTTCCTGAAAGGGATCGCCGAGAAGGCCTTGGCTAAGGTTCCCTGAAAGATACTGTCATGCCTGACACCAGAAGCGTCCACGTGCCCCGAAGACCGGACAAAGAGAACCCGGGCGACGAGCATGTCATCGAGGCGATCGGAAAGTGCCGGATCGTCATACGGAATGGGAGAGTCGTCGAGGTCGGCCAGCCCGCGATCAGGGACTGCCCCCTCGCGAAGCGGTTTGCCTGCCCCATCCCCTCGATCAACAGGGAGTCGGTAAAGTCGAACATTGAACACCGGATCGCCTCCTTCGGTATGTGCACGCCGGACCGGGCCGTGCATGAGACCAGGGAGTTCGTGGGTTTCGGCGCCTCCGAGATCCTCGCGTTCGGCCTTGACGCCGGCCTCATCGACGCGGTGGTCCTTGCCTGCGACGGCGCGGGGACCGTGGTCGTGACCACCCCCGCCCTCGTCCAGGGGATCGGCGGGAGGATGTCGGGGCTCGTCTCGACCACCCCGTATCCCGGAGTCATCCGCCGGATCGAGGAGTGCGGAGGTATCGTCGTGGACAGGCAACACGCCAGGATCGATCAGGCAGCCGGCACCGGGCGTGCCTACAAGGAAGGCCATCGCAGGGTCGCGGTGACGGTGGCCATGCCGGAAGAGGCAGAGAGGATACGGACGTCCTACCCGGATGCGGTCATATTTGCGGTCCATACCACCGGCCTCTCGACAGAGGCGGCGGAAGTGATCGTCGCCTCATCGGACCTTGTCACGGCATGTGCATCCGGGCCAATCCGGGAGATCGCCGGGAAAAAAGCGCTCCTGCAGGCTGGGATCGCAATCCCTGTATTTGCCGTCACCCCGAGGGGAAAGGATCTCATCATCGAGAAGATCCGGCAGGGACACGAGCAGGTGCTCGTCAAGACCACGCGGCTCCCCTCGCTTGGGGACCAGCAGCCCAATCCGCTAGTCTGACGCCGGGGACGGGGAAGGGGGTTCTCATTCCATTTTACACCCCATTTGTCGGGCAAACCGTAGTGAGATGCCGCGGACCCGGTTATCCCTCCCGCGGAACTCTTCCCTTCCACTCACACAACGATGTAGCTGTCCGGAAACGCCTGGGTCCTCTCGAGGGACGTGGCCCGGGCCTTCAGGACCAGGGTATGACCGATGCACTTGCTCGCAAGAAAGCCGCAGTCTGCATTGATCGTGATCGTCTCGCTTCTGGATTCCCCTCCCCCGATGTCCCCGAGGCACCGCTCAATGGACGGGGCGGAGTTGACGAAGATCCGCTCCCCATTCTCGTTGAACACCTCGAGGACCACGCATACAGAATGCGCAATCTCGTCCCCGGTGTTCGTGATCGTCGCCGTCGTCTCGCGGCACGTGAGACCGCAGTTGACGGGGGTCCCCGAATCAAGGATGAATGCAACAGGCCTCTTCTGGGGGGTGGGGGGTGGGCTCGCGGTAGCGGATGCGGTGAACTGTGTTGTCGGGGCGGGAGTTGGCATCGTGGTTCCCACGATCATGGGAGCTGTTGTCGTGGTCTGCGGGGGCGTTGGCGGAATGGTCTCCTGCCCTCCGTCAGAAGAGAGGGGATCTCCTCCTGAGCCGAGCATCCCCACTGACAGGGCATACACTCCGATGACAATGAGCACTGCCAGCGCAAAGATCGCGAACGCGGTAGTGCGAGAGAGGTTCATTGACGCCATATGGGCGAAAGACGGGCATGAAGTTTCGCATCTTCCCACCCTGCACTCGATCACTCATTTGTGCCTTTGACTGTCCGGGGGAAAACCCAGGTTTATTGGGAGGAAGAGAGAACCACTCTCACATTGCGTCCACTGCAGCGAGCCCTGCAGGTGGACATGGAGCTGGAGAATGTCCGCAGTGCTGGAAGTCTCGGGTCTCTCGAAGGTGTATGGCGATGTCACCGCGCTCGATCGTGTCTCCCTCTCGGTCGAAGAGGGGTCGCTGTTCGGCCTCCTCGGCCCGAACGGGTCCGGGAAGACCACCATGATAAAGGTGCTGACAGGGCAGATCCGGCCGACCGGCGGGTCCGCACGGGTCCTCGGGCTCGATGCGGAACGTGAAGGGCTCCGCATCCGGGAACGGGTAGGGATCATCCCCGAGCAGGAGTCACCCCCGAGTTTTCTTTCCTCGATGGAGTACCTCGAGTTTGTAGGGGCAGTCAGGAAGATCCCGGACATCCGGGAACGGGCCGACGAATGGTTCCATCTCCTCGAATTCGGCGACAAGAAAAACGTGCTCTGCAAGGACCTCTCCCGCGGCACCCGGCAGAAACTGATGTTCGCCCAGGCCTTTATCCACGAACCGGCCCTTGCCCTGATCGATGAGCCCCTCATCAACTTCGACCCGATCATGCAGGACGTGGTGAAGGAGTACCTGGCAGACTACGTGAAATCGGGAAAGACGATCTTTCTCTCCACCCACATCCTCGAAGTGGCAGAAGAGATATGCTCCTCGTTTGCTATCCTGCACAGGGGAAGGCTCCTCCATTCGGGCCCCATTGCAGACCTGGCCGCCAAGGGAGCGCACCTCCCCGAATTCTTCCTCTCTCTCGTCCGGAAAGATGGCCATGCCTGAACTCTTCATGCGGATGATGAAGGAGGAGTGGCGGATGCACTCCACGATCTTCGGGCAGGTCTCGTTCGCGCTCTTCCCCTTCATGATCTTCGGGATCTCCTTCATGGGTTCCTTCCTCCTGCCCTATCTCCAGCCGGCTTTGCCCTTCGGGGACCTGGCGCTCGCCATCCACGCGATGTTCCTCGTCCTCGGGGCGATGGTCGGGGGATTCGGCCTATTGGGAAACGAGATGATGAACCGGCGGTTCGGCCAGGCGAGCCTGCTCGCCTATTCGGCCCGGAGCCTGCCGCTCTCCGGGAAATACATCTTCGCAAATTTCGTTGTCAAGGACACCGTCTACTACTTCTTTCTCTGGGTCCTCCCGTTCGGTGCGGGATATAGCGCGGCCACACCGTTCACCGGGACATCGCTCCCATCGGCTCTCCTCCTCCTGCTCACTCTTGCACTCGCATTCATGGCAGGGCTCTGCACCATCTTTCTCCTCTCGTCCATCTACGTCAGGTCGAGAGCGGCCTGCGGGGTTTTGATCATCGGTGGCGGATTGCTCCTCCTTGCATCCTTTCTCTCGACGGGGCCTGCCCTCGCACCCCTCTTCCCCCCTTACCTGCTGTATTCCGGGTTCTCGTGTGGCCTGCTCTTCGCCTCGTGTGCGATACTCGCAGCAATGTTTGCACTCTCTATCCTCCTCTTCAGCGAGGAGGCGACAGGGACTACGAAAGTGCATGGGGACCTTTATCCTCCCCTCGTGAGAAGGTTTGCGTATCTGCAACAATCCCCGCTGGTTGCAAAAGATCTCGTAGACCTGTACCGGAGCGGAATCGGCATCGGGCAGGCCCTCTTCTCGTTTACCATACCTCTCGTTGTAATCTGGTTCTTCCTCTCGCTCGCGGGATCGTTCCTCCCTCCCCACGGCCTTATCATCCTGTTTGCCATGATAACAGGCGTGATTGGCTCGACCATGTACACGTGGGTGACGGAATTTGACTCGTTCGGACCCTATGCATGCCTCCCCGTTTCGGTCAGCACACTGATACAAAGCAAGATGACGACGTGTGTGCTCCTCCAGGTCCTGCCTGCGGCATTTATCGCCGTTGCGGCAGTCCTGTCCGGTGAGTCGGAAAATCTCCTTCCGGCAGTTGTGCTCTGCGTCTCATTCTCCCTGTACGCCGCGGGCGTGATGGCATACCTCTGTGGCCTCTCGCCGAGCGTGCTCGTCTACGATGTGAAGGTGCTCTTCACCTACCTCGTCCTCGATGGCATGGTGTTTGCAATATTCTCCGCGGTTGCGTTTGCAAATCCCCTGTACGCCATCTCTTCCGTTCTGCTCCTCATCCCCGCATGGTGGTTCGTGAAGACCGGGATGAGGCGATGGGACGCGGTTGACCCAGGCGGGTTCTGGTAGAGGGATTCCTCCCGTCATTTCTATGGCGTATATATCAAAATCCCTATATCCAAAGACTCCAGAGAACTCTTCCATGGACATTAATCCCGGAACAAAACTCGGAGTATTGCTCCTCGTACTTGCTTCAATCCTCCTCTTCGCCGGATGCACCCAGCCTTCTACGGTTACCCAGACCACTCCTGCGCCCACTGCCACGACCGCTGCACCCACAGTCACCCCGGCTGCAACTTCAAACGAGACCACAAAATCTGAGATCGCCGCATTCGCAGGAACGTTCGCTTCTGAAATTGACGGGAACACGCTCGCTACAGTTCTCAGGGAGGGGCCGAACTCGACGGCGTTTGCCGGGATGCTCGGGCAGCTGAGAGCCTTCAAGGAAAGCGATCCCCGAATCAAGTATGTCTATACGCTCGAGCAGCGGGACGGAACGGTCAGGTTCATCGTTGACGCAAACTACGGCATGCCTGATGGTTCAGGTTACCTCGAGGTATATGATGATGCCCCCGTGGAACTGAAGACCCCTGTCACCGCTCCGATTGGGGTAGGGCCGTATTCGGACAAGTGGGGAACATTCTATTCGGGCTACGCACCCATTGATGCCGGTTCGAACGCGACCGTGATTCTCATTGGAGTCGATGTGGTGGTCTGATCCGGCATTTCCTCCTTTTTCATCCTTTATCGCTTCCTTCGCACCCCTTCCCATTTCTCTATGAGAGGGGGGATTCGATAAAGAGATAAACAGGTACCCGTGATACAATCCAGAAGAAGAGGAGACAATCCGATGCGAAAGATTCTGGTTATCGATGACTCGGGCTTCCAGCGAAAGATCATCACCTCTCTCCTGGAAGCAGAAGGCTTTTTGGCCATATCAGCCGTAAATGGAAGATCTGGCTTTGATATAGCCGTAAAGGAGTCTCCAGACCTCATCATCTGCGATCTCCTGATGCCCGAACTGGACGGGTATGGCCTGCTCAGGCTCGTCAGCGAGAACCGCCTTGCGATTCCCGTGCTGATCCTCACTTCCGATATTCAGAAGACGACACGGGCAGAGTGCCTCACCCTTGGTGCAGTCGATGTCCTGAACAAACCGGTGAAGAAGGAAGCGCTTATCCCCGCTCTGGAGAAGGCGCTCGGAGGCAGGCAACGATCATGATCATCGATGAAGGCTCGGTTGATGCAATCCGGGAGCTGATCAACATCGGTGTCGGCAGGGCGGCGGGGCTGCTCAACGAGATGACGGGGACGCACATTCACCTGATGGTCCCGGAGGTGAGAATACTCCGGTATGCGGACCTCGTCAGAGAGAACCGGGTGCTTGAGCATGACCGGCTCTCTGCCGTGACCCTCAAATTCGAGGGATCCTTCTCCGGGATCAGCATGCTGGTGTTCCCTCCTGAGAGTGCCGCAATCCTGATCACGGCGCTCACCGGGGAGAGGATCGAAGCCCCTGATCTCGATGCGCTCCGGATCGAGACGCTCAACGAGGTGGGAAACATCGTGAACAACGCGGTCATGGGGTCTATCACAAATGTCCTCGACGAGCATCTCACCTACAGCATGCCCACCTATCTCGAGGGCAGTATTGCAGAGATCATCGAAACCGGGAGAATGGTAGCCTATGACTGGGTAATCCTTGCGATATCACAGTTCTCTCTCGCAGATCTGCAGGTCGTGGGAACCATCCTGATGATATTCGAGATCGGCTCCCTTGATACCCTCCTCAAAAGGCTCCAGGATGCGGAAGGCCATATGATATGAAACGCACCCCCATTCTTCCCCAGGGAGAATATTTTGATACTCTTCCCCTCGGCGTCGTGATTCTTGCACAGGACTATACCGTGGTGTTCTGGAACCGGACCATCGCGGAATGGACAGGCATCCCATTAAAGGAGATACTGGGCAGCGATTTGAGGGAACGCTTTCCCAACCTGAAAGACCGGCGATATACACTCCGTATCCAGCAGGTATTCGAGGGGGGGCCGGCAGCATTCTTCTCGACACAATTTCACCCCCACTTCATACACGCGCCCCTGCCGGGAGGAGGGGTCCGCTTCGAGCGTACATCAGTCCACTCTCTGCGGGAGCGCGGTGAGGCGTACGCGGTCATTTTCATCGATGATGTGACAGAACTCGTCACGCAGGTGCGTGCATTCAGGGAGATGAAAGACAGGGCCCTTGCCGAGTTAGAGGAACGCAGGCGGAAAGAGGCGGCACTGGCGCTTGCAAACAGAAAGCTCGGCCTGCTCTCGAGCATCACGCGCCATGACATCCAGAACCAGGTCATGGCCCTGAAGTGTTATATCGAACTCATGCGCGAAGAAAAAGATCCGGAAGTTGTCGCCGGACTCCTGAGAAAAGAGGAGATCATCGCAAATGCTATCGAGCGCCAGATCCTTTTTGCACGCGACTACCAGGAGATGGGCATCCATGCACCACTATGGCACCAGGTGGCCGGGATTGTCGGAATGGTTAAAGAGGCCCTTCCCATGGGCGGTATCAGCGTTATTGCGGATGTCGGTTCCCTCGAGGTGCAGGCAGACCCGCTCCTCGAGAAGGTCTTCTATA
The DNA here is from genome assembly GCA_964598545.1 of uncultured Methanolinea sp. Taxonomy (GTDB): domain Archaea; phylum Halobacteriota; class Methanomicrobia; order Methanomicrobiales; family Methanospirillaceae; genus Methanolinea_A. Next base: position 38,236 of record CAZRCH010000014.1, read on the forward strand.
ACCTGATCGACAACGCACTCAGGTACGGCGGCCCCGGCATGACCACCATCCTTGTCTCGTGGGAAGAGTCCCCTGGCGGCCTGGTGCTTTCAGTCGAGGATGATGGCGCAGGAATTGCCGCAAAGGACAGGGAGCACCTGTTCACCCGCGGCTATGGGAAGCACACGGGATTCGGGCTGTTTCTCAGCCGCGAGATCCTCTCCATCACGGGTATTTCAATAGAGGAGAGGGGAAAACCGGGAAAGGGGGCACGGTTCGAGATGCGGATACCGGAGGGGAAGTATCGGTATTCGGAAGATGTGTCGTAACTCCATCTCTCTGTGAGAGAATGGCATGCATTGGCATGGCGATGCCGGATGTTGAAATGAGGATTAAATAACACCGGACTGCCTGAAGCACACCCCCCAATAGCGGGTGACAGGCGATCCGTACCCGCAAAACCCCATAAGTGCCCGTTGTCTCCGGATACCCCGGGAACACATGATGACGACCCCTGAAGATCTTGACGGCCCGCGTCCGGGAGTGGTTTCTCCGGTATGCCTCTCAACTTCCCGCCTCACCTGCACGTACGCCGGGGGGCATTACCTTTATCCGTGACTAGGTGAGTACACAACACCTGGGGATGGACAGGTAAAGGCGTATCGGGGGGTATACAATCTGCCGCACCATCTTGATCCATTGGAGGTATTCCACCCTGGCCCGGAGAAACAGCCCGGTGGCACACCATCCGAGCCGAATCGTTGCTGATGCATCCCCGAAACGCCAAGAGAACGTGCCTGTCCTGAACGGAGTGCACCATGGCCGGATCAGGAGACGAGGGAAGGAAACGGCGGGGATATCTCTTCTCATTCTCCCATTTACTCTTCCTCTCCATGATCTTCCTCATCTGTTTCCTTGCTGCGGGGATCACGTATTTCGATTTACGCCAGGCCGAAGAGACCTACCAGAAGAGTGCCCGCGCCATGCAGGAACAGACAGAGCACGACATTGCAGAGACGATAAGGATTGTCGACTCTGCATACGCGATGTATGACAGTACTCTCAACATCCATATGAAGAATGCCTTTTCCCTGTTCATCCGCGAGTACGAGGGTGCGGGGAAAGATCCTTCCCGCATGGACTTGTTCACGCTGAAGGAGGAGATGGGTGGCACCATGGACCTCTATCTCATCAACGAGTCGATGATGATCGAGGCGACAACCTACGGACCCGATCTGGGCCTCGATTTCAGCCAGTGGCCGCATTCCTACAAATTTTTAAAAGATCTCATTCAAAAAGAGGGTTTTTTTCCAGACCGGGTGGTATACGAGGTCTCATCCGGGAAGCTGAGGAAATATGCCTACATGCCGACGCCTGATCACCGCTACATTCTCGAGCTCGGCCTGACTGAAAAGGGGATAGGCGAGCGGCCTGCCCTCCAGTACCAGGAAAACCTGCGTGGCATGGCGTTCAGCAACCCGAACGTGATAAGTTACAGGGCATTTGATACCGTCGGCCGGTTGATAGGGAAGGGAAGCGATGCCCAGGTAAAAGCTCCGGACGTACTCAGCCGGGTGATCGCCGAGAGGAGGTCGATTGAGGTCGAGGACCCTGTCAACCACACCCTCACCCGGTACCTCCTGGTCGACCTGGCAGAGCAAAGCTACGCATCAGATACCAGCTGGATAATCGAGCTTGTATACGACCAGTCAGAGATGCAGGCACAGTTGTCCACACTGGTGCTGAACCATCTTATTGTTGCGCTGGTCGCAGTGGTCACGAGTGCGGGGATGGCCATTGTCATCTCCCGGTACCTCGCGAAACCCGTGAAGAAGATGGTCGATGACATCGACACGATCGCAAAAGGAGACCTGGATCACCGGATATCCCATAACAATCTCGTGGAGTTCGCCCGGATTGAGGAGAGCATCTCATCGCTTGTCGATACCCTGAAAGGGATGATCGAGCGGCTCATGGCGAGCGAGTCGGCGTTGAAGAAGAGCGAGGAGAATTACCGCACTGTGGTCGAGAGCCAGACCGAGCTGATCGCCCGCTTCCTCCCCGACGGGACCCACGTGTTCGCCAACGACGCATACTGCACCTACTTCGACACGCCCTGCAACGAGCTGCTCGGCAAAAAGATATGGCCGCATATCCCCGGTGAGGACAGGGATCTCGTCAGGAAACATTACGCTTCACTGACGCCTGGCCATCCGGCTGCAACCATCGAGCACCGGATCCTCACTCCCACAGGAGGGGTTCGCTGGCTCCAGTGGAATGACCGGGCGATCTTTGGCCCCGACGGTAACATCGTTGAATACCAGTCGGTGGGAAGGGATATTACCGAGAGGAAGCGGATCGAACAGGATCTCATCGAGAGCGAGAGGAAATTCCGTGACCTTGCAGGTCTTCTCCCCCAGGTCATCTTCGAGCTAGACCTTGAGGGACGGATCACCTATGTCAACCAGTCCGCGTACCAGGCATTTGGCTACACTCCGGAGGAACTCCAAAGGGGTATTATTTTCACGCAGGTGATCCTGCCGGAAGACCGCATGCAGGCGATACAGAATTTCCAGAATTCCATTGAAGGCAGGAAGAATGAGGGTGCGATGTACCGCATGGTGAGACGGGATGGAACCGAACTCATCGGCATGGTCTATTCATCTCCAATCGTCAGGGATGGAAGAATCGTCGGCATCCGCGGGATCCTCGTCGACATCACGGAACTCAAGCAGGTCGAGAGCGACCTTCGCAGCCTCAACGAAGAACTCGAATCACGTGTGGCAGAGCGTACCAGAGATCTCGAGGATGCAAACCGGGAACTGGAGGCGTTTTCGTATTCGGTCTCCCATGACCTCAGGGCACCCTTGCGTGCCATCGACGGGTTCTCCTCGATCCTCCTGACCGAGCATGCAGCCTCTCTCGATCCTGTGGTCAAAGGGCTTCTGGAGAGGATTCGATCGAATGCACAGAAGATGGGGCAACTGATAGACTCTATCCTGAACTTCTCCCGGATGTCCCGGCAACCGCTCTCCAAGCAGATGATTTTCCCCTCCCAGATCGTCCGCGAAGCGCTTGAAGAGCTGAAGCCCCTGCAGGCCGGGCGGACCCTGGATGTCCGTGTCGGCACCCTGCATCCGTGTGAAGGCGACCCGGCGCTCATCACTCAGGTCTTCTCCAACCTCATCTCCAATGCACTCAAGTTTACGAGGACACGGGATCACCCCCTCATTGAGATCGATTCCTTTTCAAAGGATGGAAAGACGGTGTTCGTCGTGAGGGACAACGGTGTCGGGTTCGACATGAAATACGCCGACAAGCTCTTCTCAGTCTTCCAGCGCCTCCACGACGAGAAGATATACGAAGGTACCGGCATCGGGCTTGCGATCGTCTACCGCATTATCCAGCGCCACGGAGGAAAGATTTGGGTCGAGAGCGGGGTGGAGAAGGGTGCGGCATTCTACTTTACACTGGAATAGCGGAGGGGATTACGCGTTCCCACCATGTGTTCCCACCGGTCGGGGAGAAAGAGGTATTTATAGCACATAGCTCCCACATTTCTGCATGAGACGGGAATTCCTCATTTTCGTCATCGCCATTATCATCATAGCAGCCTCTGGAACTGTTGCATACGAGTTCTTATCCGGACCGGCAAGCGCCCGCATCGTATCGGTCAGCACCGATAAAGACGTCTATCATTCAAGGGATACCATGAAAATCACCGTCTCGTTCGAATCGCAGGGAGATATCGGGGATGCGACACTCCATCTGCAGGGTATCCAGGACCGTCATGGTGACTCCCAGCTGCACAGGGAGTTGCCAGTGACATTATCAAAAGGAATGCATACCGAGGTCTATGACCATACGCTGCCGGCATGTTCTTCCTGCTCGGGGCTCAACGCCGGGAACTACACGATCAATACGACCCTGGTTCAGAACGGCGTTCTGGTTTCTCACATGATACATTCTTTCCGGCTTGAGCAGTAATTTTCAATATGATTGAACTCCCCGTTTTTACTTAACAGATGCTGATATGAGACGAAGAGAGGGAGAAATCACAAAAAAAATGGATCGTCTCCCGCAATGTTCATCCCTCACCTGTCAACTACGATCAAGTCCTTCCGGATGGTGCTGTTGCTCATGATCTTCCCGGTATCCCTGTCGACACCAAAAGCCGTAAGGCTGACCGAATACCTGCCGGGACTGCGGTAGGTGTGCACCGGATCTGCACTCATCGACTTAAACCCGTCTCCGAACTCGTAGACGGAGTATTTCGGGTCACCGGTGGACTTGTCGGTGAACCGCACCGTCAGCGGGGCCTTGCCGGTCGTCGGTGATGCAGAAAAGTCTGCAACGAGCGGGACAGGGGTGTCCTTCGTGACCACGATGTGATGAGACTTCGTGAGAGTGTCTCTCTCCACTCTCTTCGTAACGGGGTTGACCTTCACGACCGTCAGGCTCACGTTATAAGTTCCGGCTTTCCGGTAGGTGTGAACCGGGTCTTTATTCATTGACCGGAACCCGTCCCCAAAATTGTAGAGATGCCATGTGGGATCCCCGGCCGACCGGTCGGTAAACCTTACCGTCAGCGGGGCCCTGCCGGCCACGGGTTCTGCAGTGAACCGTGCGAAAAGCCCCTCCTTTGCGCCGAGGTTCACCACCCAGTAGTCCAATCCGCCGTGGTTGCCTGTGACGTCCCCATCAGTGGACGAGGAGTCGCCTATCAGGAAGAACTGGCCTTTCACGGAAGGGTCCGGCTTGATAGTCTGACCCCGGTCAAGTCCTGACCCTCCAAAGCACCGCTCCCACACGATTGCGCCGGTGTTATCAAACTCGACGGCCCAGAAGTCACCGTTCCCGGCATTTCCACTGACATCTCCATCGGTCGAATAGGAGACTCCGAGTGCCACATAGTTCCCATTATCGGTCATTTCGAGGTCGTAGGCATGATCGTAGTCAGACCCTCCGAAGCACTTCTGTGAGAGAAGGTTCCCGTCGGGGGAAACCAATACCCACCAGTAATCGAATGAACCGTGGTTCCCGGAAACATCCCCGTCATTGGAGTTGGTAAATCCCATCACCGCAAAATTCCCGTCAGGAGTAACAAAGATCTCCCGCCCTTCGTCGTGGAGGCTCCCCCCGAGACACTTCTGCCAGAGAAGGTTCCCTGTATCATCGAGCCGGAACATCCAGGCGTCGTAAGAGCCGTGGTTTCCGCTGACATTACCGTTGTTCGAGTTCGTATACCCTATGGCGATGTATCCTCCTTCAGGGACAGGGAGGATGTTGTCTCCGAAGTCATCCCCCGATCCGCCGAGTAACCTCTCCCAGGTGATGTTCGCGTTTTGGTCTGTCTTCACCACCATGACATCGTAGCCACCTTGGTACACCGGGTCTCCGGGGATGGAGTACGACTGGCCGATCATGATCATCCCTCCGTCTGGGGTCTCTTTGCCGTCCATGGCAAAACTTCCGCTTCTCCCCGGGTAACACCGTTTCCAGAGGATGGATCCCTGCTCGTTGATCTGCATGTTCCATATCGCGATGCCGTCGTGGTTGTCAGAGAAATCACCGTCATGCGACCAGGTGTAGCCCGAGAGCAGCAGCGTGCCGTCATTCAGCCGCTCGATACAGGTCACATGATCATCACTCGATCCCCCGATGGTCTTCACCCATTCCTTCTCCCCGGACGCATCGAGTTTTGCGATCCAGACATCGGTCAATCCGTACGAGACCGTGATATCCCCGTTTGTCGAGGTGGTGTCCCCTACGGCAACATAACCCCCGTCGTTCGTGGGCTGGAGAGATTTTGCATAATCCTCCCCGGTTCCGCCGAGAGATCTCTCCCATCCGATCGCGGGACTGGCTGCAAGCGCCGGGACTGCCGCCAGGCAGAGCACGATGAGAAGTGCGGCAATCCCTGCACCCATGAAATTCTTCCTCATCCCGTCACCCCCGTGGTGAGAGTCACGGTATTTTTCGCTTGTCCGCCGGCA
>CAZRCH010000015.1:0-5733 GCA_964598545.1 uncultured Methanolinea sp.
GCGCGAGCTCGCGGATCAGGTTTGCCGCCGCCATCCGCTGGTAGATGTCCAGGAATGGGGTGATCTCGTCGAGGAAGTAGAAGTCAGCCTCCCTCGCGAGGCAGGCGGCGATCGCCACACGCTGCAGTTCGCCGCCCGATAGCGTGGAGATTTCGTTCTCGAGGATTGGATTGATATTCAGGGCCTGGATATAGGACGCGAGCGCTCCCCGCTCATCCGTGCTCTTCAGGAGATCCCGCGGTGTCCCCGAGAAGACCTTCGGTATAAAGTCGATGTACTGGGGTTTCACCGCCACTTTCAGCTTCTTCTGGGATATGGTGTTCAGGTACTCGAAGAGCTCGGTGCCCGCGTACTTCTTCAGTATCTCCTCCCAGGCAATCTCCCGCTCGAAGAGGCCGAGGTTCGGCTTGAGCTGCCCGGAGAGGACCTTCACCGCGGTACTCTTCCCGATCCCGTTCGGCCCGAGGATCCCGGTCACCTTCCCTTCTACGGGAACGGGCAGGCCATACAGTGCAAACCCATTCTCGCCGTAGCGATGGGTGGGGTGCTCGAGCTCCTCGGGCAGGCTTACGATATCGAGGGCTTCAAATGGACATTTCTTTACACAAATTCCACAGCCCACGCAGAGCTCCTCGGAGATGAAGGCCTTCCCGTCCTCCCCGATGACCACCGTCTCGTCGCCCGTCCGTACCCTCGGGCAGTAGATGATGCACTCGGTGCCGCATTTCCGTGGGTGACACCGGTCCCTGTGGACGATTGCGATCCGCATATATGATGCCCGGTCTCTTCAGGCTCCCTGGGTCAGCAGGAGCGTCCAGGTGATGAACCAGAAGGCAAAGGTCATAAAGCCCTGGTAAAGCCAGTCCTTTGCCCCCATCTTCTGGGACCCGAGGCGGAGCAGCATGAAGATATGTCTCTGGACCACGATGCCCGAAATCATGATAAGGAGTGCGAGGATGGTATAGCTGTTGAGCCCTTCAATCCGGGAGGGACTGATCACCAGGAACGCGATGATTCCCGTTGCGATCCCAAGGCCGCAGGCGATGAGTGTCTTCTCGATCCGGACCAGGTGCTCCTTCTGCTTCTCCTCGCGAGTCTTCTTCTTCGGTGCGACCTCGGCTTCTTCGGGAGTCTCGGCACCCGCATCCTCTGCAGGCGTCTCTTTCCCGATCCCGGCCTTCTTCTGCAAGGGTTCTTCCTTCTTCGCAGCGCTGGTTGCGCTCTTCTGCTGCTCGAGGTACTCCCTGTATTTATCCATGAAAGACTTCTTGCGGGGATTCTTGTCAGATTTTCCAGAAGGTCCGGCACTCATCGCAACACCAGTAGTCCTATTTTTTAGTGCTCGGGCCATATCTAATTTGGTATAGCATGGCCACTGAGAAGGGTTTGAGCGGCATCGACGTCCGGGCGGCAGTCACCGAGTGGAACCGGCTTCTCCCGCTCTGGGTCTACAAGGTCTACGTGATCTCTCCCGGTGTCATGGTCATCCGCCTCCACGGAAAAGAGCACGCCAGGCACCAGCTCCTGATCGAGCCGGGGCGAAGGGCACATCTCACCACCCAGCCCTTCGCACCTCCGAAGAATCCCCCTGCGTTCGCCATGCTGCTCCGGAAATACCTCGGGGGAGGGCGGGTGCTCGGAATCCGGCAGCACGGGATCCAGCGCATTCTCATCCTGGATATCGGGAAGCATGACCGTGTCTACCACCTCGTCATCGAGCTCTTCGACCAGGGAAACATCGTCCTGTGCGACGATGACTACCGCATCATCCAGCCGTTCTCCACCCACCGGTTCAGGGAGAGGGAGGTGGTGGCGGGTGCGCACTACGTCCTCCCTCCCGAAGGCCCCGCCACTTCGGGCCTGGACGCATTTGCCGATTTCCTCGAGTCCGATGAAAGGGACATTGTGAGGGCACTTGCCGTGGGTGCCATGCTCGGGGGGCCGTACGCAGAATATATCGTGAAGGCTGCAGGCATCGAGAAGAAGACGCCGGCTTCAGGGGCTGATCCCTCACTCCTCTACAAGGCAGTCACGGAACTCCTTTCAAGGGCGGAGACGGGGATAGATCCAGTCATAACCCAGATGGATTGCATCCCATTCCCCCTGGACACGGGTGCCCGCGGAAGCGATTACCCCCTCTTCAACCAGGCGCTCGATGCCTTCTATCCCCCTTCCAGGGATACACGGGAGGGTCCTGACACGAAGAAGGAGAAGGTCTCTCGTGAGGCGCGGATCAGGGCCCAGCAGGAGGCAGCGGTCGCCAAGTTCAACAAAAATATCGCCCGGTGCGAACTGGCCGTGGCTGCCATCTACTCGAATTACCCGTTCGTCCAGGAACTTCTCGGCACCCTGCAGGACGCACGCCGCAGCCGTTCCTGGCAGGAGATCGAGGCTATACTGAAGTCCAAGGTGAGCGGCCCTGCCACGAAAGTCCTTGCAGTGTATCCCGACCGCGCGGCGGTTGACGTGGATCTCGGGGAGCGCGTCACCCTCTTTGTGGGGGAGAGCGTGGAAGCCAATGCCTCACGGTACTACGAGGAGATAAAGAAGTTTAAGAGAAAGATTGCGGGCGCGTCCACGGCGATGGAGCGGGTGGCCGCCCGGCCGGAAAGAAAGGTCTTCACCCTCCCCCTGATGAAGAAACGGTGGTTCCACCGGTTCCGCTGGTTCTTCACGCGCGACGGCGTACTTGTGGTGGGGGGAAGGGACGCTTCCCAGAACGAGGAGCTTGTCAAGAAATACATGGAAGGTGGGGACCTCTTCGTCCACGCAGACGTGCACGGCGCATCGGTGGTGATCGTCAAGGGGGAGACCGTGCACATGGACGAGGTGGCGACATTTGCGGCCTCTTACTCGGGGGCCTGGCGGAGCGGGCACTTCTCGGCCGACGTGTACAGCGCTACCCCTCCACAGGTGAGCAAGACTCCCGAGTCAGGAGAGTACGTGAGCCGCGGTTCGTTCATCATCCGCGGGGAGCGGACATACTACCGGGATGTTGCGCTCGGGGTCGCAATAGGGCTGCAGCGCGCTCCGGAACTTGGGGTGATCGGCGGTCCGCCTTCGGCCGTAAGATCCCGGGCTTCTGCCGTGGTGGAACTTCGTCCCGGCCGTTTCGAGCCAAACGACATCGCGAAGAAAGTCCTGCGTCTGTTAAAGGAGAAGATCCCCGTGGACGAACAGCGGGGGATGAAAGCCGTCCTGAACACCGAAGCGGTCGCGGCGTTCGTCCCGCCGGGTGGATCAGACGTCCTGGAGGAGGAATGAAGGCCGAGTACTGCGAGATGCAGAGGTCTTTTGGGGAGATCAGGCTGTTCCCCGAGAGCGTGGACGACCTCTGGCACCTCTCCCACCTGGTCTGCCCGGGAGACCTCGTCTTTGCCACGACGCTTCGGACCGTGGAGGGTGCGCAGGACAAGCTGCGGCCGGAGAAACTCGAGAAACGGCCGGTGAGGCTGGGTATCCGTGTGGAGCGGGTGGATCTCCACACGTTCTCGAACCGGCTGCGGGTATCCGGGACCATCGAGCACGGCATGGACTCCGGCGCGTATCATACCCTCAACATCGAGCCTGGCTACGAGCTGTCGGTCATCAAGCGCTGGAGGCCCCGGGACCTTGAGCGGGTAGACCGGGCGGTGAAGTCCTCCATCCATGAACTGGTCCATGTCCTTACCATCGAGGAAGGAGAGGCCGAGCTCTTCCGGATGCGGCAATACGGGCCGGAAGAGGTGGTCGCCATCACCATGGGGAGCGGCAAGGGAGGAGACACCGACACCCGCCCTGCATTCTTTGCGCGAATCGGAGAATATCTCGCCGAACTTAAAGGCCCCCTCGTCATTGCGGGGCCCGGGTTCATCAAGGACGACTTCGCACGGTTCCTGCGATCCTGCCTCCCCGATGTGTCAGGAAAGATGCTCGTCGTCGAGACCAGGCGGATCGGGGCGGGCGCCGTCCAGGAGGTGATCGGCCAGGGCATGCTTGAGAAGATCCACGAGGACGTGCAGCTCGGAAGCGAGGTGAGGGCCATGGACGAGCTCCTGATGCGGATATCAAAAGGCCTCCCTGCGGCATATGGCCAAGAAGAGGTCCAAAAAGGCATCGAATATGGAGCGGCCGAGGAGGTGCTGGTAGCCGACTCCCTCCTCCGCGATGAGGGCATCGTCTCCCTCCTTGACCGTGCCGAACTCCAGAATGCCCGTATAGTTGTCCTCTCTTCCGTGTTTGAGCCCGGGAAGCGGCTCGAGGCACTTGGCGGTGTTGCGGCGCTGCTGCGCTATGCAGTATAACCGAGAGATCAGGCCACTGAGACAATATATCGGAACGATCTGTAATGATACCGACATATCTCAATTGTATCCCGAATTGTCAATCTATTCCAGTAACGAATCAAAAAATAACCAAGAATCATCAGAGTGTCTCTCCCATAGCCCCAGTGGTCCCTATCGAATGTATTGTTCCCGTGAACACGGTAATAGACGAGCCCTTCAGGTATGAAACGATAATGGTAGCGGGCGGCGAGATCCACAGCGAACGCATAATCACCAAGATACTTGAGGCTTTTCTTCCACCGAATATTCCCAATATTCTCATTCTTCACCATCCTGCTGGATCCAAGGATGAAATTCCTATTCAAAAGAATACGGAATATATCACCTGATGGAGGTGGATTGTTGATATTCAGGAGTGAAGTCCATGTTTGGCCTGTTGGATTGTCAGATTTGTCAATAATAATACCCTGAGACCAGACCACAATATTCGCATCAGATTCAAGCACCTTGAGCTGGGTCTTCAGTTTATCAGGATGCCAGAGGTCATCAGATGCACAGAATGCCAGGTATTTTCCCCTGGACTGCTCTATCCCTTCGTTCTGAGTCCATGATATTCCTAGGTTTTTGTTGTGATATATTGGTCTGATTCTCGAATCCTTCTCTGCGTATCTTCTGATGATATCAGGTGATCCATCGACCGATGCATCATCGATAATGAGAAGCTCGAAATCGTCAAAACTCTGGGCAAGTATACTTTGGATTGTCTTTTCCAGATAGCGCGAGTAGTTATACGAGGTGAGTATCACACTCACGAGAGGCATAGCTTCACCTGATCCATGACTATGTCTGTTTCACCATCGGTAAGCCATGGATTCATAGGAAGAGAGAGTATTTCATTGCAGACACTCTCACTCACAGGTAACCTGATATTCCCATATGGCTGATAGGACGGCTGCATATGGATGGGAACAGGATAGTGTATTGCAGATTCGATACCTTCTCCAGATAATTTCTCCTTGATCCCATCCCTTTTTTTATGCCTTATGACAAAATTGTGGAAGACGTGTCCCCTCAGAGATTCCCCAATGGGAAGAACGAGGTCGGTCCTTTCAAGCCCTTCTCTATATCTCATCGAGATGGTTCTTCTTCGCTCGTTCCATTTGTCCAGATACTCAAGTTTGACTCTTAATACGGCAGCCTGGATCTCATCAAGCCTGCTGTTTATACCCGTTACTGCATGTGAATACCTGCCAACCCTCCCATAATCTCTGAACATACGGCAACGTTGAGATAGCTCGGGGCTGTTCGTGGTTATTGCCCCCCCATCCCCATAGCAGCCGATGTTTTTCGTAGGGTAAAAACTGAAACAGCCTATAGTACCGATACTACCTGTCTTTCTTCCGTTTACGTCTGCACCATGAGATTGGCACGCATCCTCCACGACCCACAGCGAATGTTGCTCTGCAAC
>CAZRCH010000015.1:5833-38306 GCA_964598545.1 uncultured Methanolinea sp.
CACCATGAGATTGGCACGCATCCTCCACGACCCACAGCGAATGTTGCTCTGCAACCTCAATAATTTCCTTTATTTTTGCGGCCTGTCCATGAAGGTGAACCGGGAGAATTGCCTTGGTCCGGGGTGTGATACGATTCTCTATCTTCTGTGAGTCCATACAATAGCTGTCCTCCTCCACGTCAACAAAGACAGGTCTGGCACCACAGCGGACTATCGCATCCGACGATGCAATGAAGGAATTTGGCACGGTAATCACCTCGTCCCCCGGCCCGACCCCTAGTGCCCAAAGGGACACGTAGAGCGCATCAAAACCCGAATTTACGCCAATACAATGGTTCACTCCAATATACTTGGAAAATTCCTTTTCAAATTGGTCCAACTGACAGCCCTGTATGAAGGTTCCACTCTCGAGAACCCGTATGATTGCCGGCTGAAGACGATCGCCTAACGACGCATACTCCCGCTGCAAATGGACCAGTGGAATTCTCCAGTGGCTATTCATCCCACAACCTTGCCTATTTCCCAAATCCCTTCGATGATATAATCGGGGAAGAATCCCGAGATGAAATCCCTCGATCGAATGCCGCTTGTTACCGAGATAGTGGGAATATTAAGCTCCTTGCCTGCGAGGACATCCGTCTCTGAATCCCCAATGATATATCCAAATTCAGGCAGAGTATCGCAGGACCTTCTTATAAGAGGGGCTTTTTGAGGAGATTCAAAAGGAGATTGGCTTAAAATTGCGGCGAAGTACTCGTCCAGGAAGAGATCCCTCATCTGATCGAGAAGATTTGCACGATGATTCCGGAGGGTTATGAGCACCAGACGACTGCGTGCCTCCAGATATGAGAGAGCATCCATAGCTCCAGGGAATGGACTATCCATCACAAGATACTCTTTTGATTCGATTAAGGAATGCCATTGTTCAGTAAAAAAGGATATTTCCTTTTCTTCTACGCCCGGGAGAAGCTGAACAGTGGGTATCCCTTTTCTTCTCATTTCTACGAACTTAAAAAAATCCAGGGGTTGAATTCCCATATTTTGTGAAATATCACAATACACTGAGAAATATCGGGACCAGGGATCGATGATTGTCCCATCGAGATCTAAAAAGAAAGTAGAGGTCAATCGCAATATCCCCGCTTATCATTCCTCATGATATCCCCGGGTTATTCCATGCATCTGGATTCTCTTTCAACCAATTATACTGCGTCATGATGCCTTCCCGAAGGGAGACTTGTGGTTTCCATCCAAGAGACTTTGCTCTGGAATTATCAAGTACCATCTCCTTGCATTCAACTCTTCCCCTCCTCCGGCCTTCTGACTCTGATGATACCTGCCCCATTCCAACATTCTCAACCATGGGTGGATCGAGTCCAAACATATCTGATATCATCAGGCCAAGTTCCCTGATAGTTGTCCCGGTTCCGGTGGAGACATTGAGAATATCCCACGGTAGTTTTTCCCTTGCTGCACACAGTGAGTGTAACTGTGCAACATCTGTCACATAGATGAAATCACGCATCTGGTCACCTCCCCAGAGAACCGGCGGTTTTCCTTCGTGCGCTCTTTTCAGGAAGACTGTCAATACTCTTCCAAACCATTCTTCTGGTCCGTACACATTACTATAACGAAGACCTATCATCTTGGTTCCATGGTGTGCAGAATAGACATGGGCAAGTTTCTCGACTGCAAGTTTACTTACTCCATAAGGGTGGATGGGCTTTGTGGGATGTGTTTCAGGCTGGGGTATAGTAACGGCCTGACCATACACCGTCTCAGACGAGGCATATATTACTCTGGGAACTTCGGCCGCAGCTGCAGCAGAAAAAACCTCAATACTCCCTTGAATATTCACATCACAGACTTTTTTTGCGGCAGTAAGTGTCGTTTCAAGGATTGCTGCCTGATGAGATATCAGATCCTGATCTTGGCATGCGGATAACAGTTGATTTCGATCGCGAATATCACCTGGTATCAGTTGAATTCCTTTATTTTCTAATTTGGTGCGAAGTCTCCGAAGACTGACAGGGAGATCGTATACGGTGACTGATGCGCCATGTGAAACCAGGTCATCCGCAATGCAGGAACCGATGAACCCGGCTCCGCCTGTCACGAGCACACGCATTTCTTCAAGTGACTTCATAAAATACTTCCTCCCAGTACCGGCACATGTTGATATTCTTAAATGATTCCTGATATTCAATATCCTCACCTGTAGCCAGGCGGAGGCACATGAGGGGGATATTCACACCTGCCGCTGTCGTGAGGGGAAGGCCCGCCGAGAAGCGGGGATTAATCTCTAAAATGAACACGCTCGAACCCTGTAAAAAGCACTGAATATTCGCAGGACCATGAATATTCAGGTGCTTTGCAATCTCTGCCGCGTAAAAAACCATGGTTGAATTCTTACATGTCTGGCCGGAATACGATATGCCTCCCCTTGTCTCTCTCCTCCAGCGGGGAACAGCTGCAAGAAGCTCACCTCTCCTCGCAAAAATGTCCACGGTGTATTCCCTTCCAGAACAATACTCCTGCATGATAAATTCTTTTTCGTGAGATAATGCCTTTTTTTCTTCAATTGAATGTACAATCTGCACCCCTTTGCTGCCGAGTCCAAAACGTGGCTTAATTACTAAAGGATACCCATGCGCTTCATTCCCATCGCCTGTCCACGTCTTCAGAGTAGGGATTGCGTGATCGTTGAGAAAACGGTAAGTGAGATACTTGTCGTTGCAGATGCGGATCGATGCCTCCGGCGAGAGCAGAAGACAGGTATTACATTCAATATACTTCCGATATTTTGCGATAATTTCAAGTTCACTGTCCACAATGGGAATCATCAAATCAATGTTATTCTCTTTGATTATTCGAAGAACTGACTGGAGATATGGCTTTACAGTTTTTGCCATAGGGATTGTAAAAAATTTTTGACAAAATGCAGACCCGGCAATCTCCCATGAATCGTGAGTATCCGCCCCAAAGATCCTGACATTGAAATCTTTCTGGACACCCAGTCCTTTCGCGACTGATATCGCAGTGGTGGATCCCATGTCCAAAATGAGTACATTCAATTCCCTTTTCATCGCGATGCATCTCCGGAAAAACAGTGAACATTCCTATACGAGGAATAAATTCCAGAGTGTCCAATGAAAAAATGGACACCAGATTCCCGATTAACGCCCGTTTTTATCATTGTGGATCCCTTGATAGATGTCATTTTGGGCCCGATTGAATTCATCGTAATCCCGGATATAGTCATTTTCATTATATGAGCCAGATGCGAGGACCAGGCAAATACTATCCGAAGTGAAATTGAATAGCTCTATCCACACCTGTGGAGCAATGAGGAGACCGGATGATGGAGAAGCCAACAGAAATAACTCAACTCTCTTTCCGTCATTGACACGAACAGAAAAACTGCCCGAGACTGCGACAATTACTTCATAACCAGTCATATGTGCATGCTTCCCACGAATGCAATTCTCAGGAATGCCTGTGAGCCAAAATATTCGCTTCACCTTGAAAGGAATATCAGATCTCTCTTCAATATATGTCAGAGTCCCATTGTTACTCACCCAAGGAAATTCTAATATATTCCATTTGGTATGCATAATCTTCTGAAAAAATCCTGGATGGATAGGTATATCGATTTTTCGAGATTCTACTGGGCTCTTGTCACGTCAGCATAACCTTTTTCTCCCACCCACCTCCAATCCTTTTTATGGTCAGGCACGAGTGCGGTTACGAGCAGGAGATACTCTGCAAGAGGTGCGGAACGCCCGTTGTGTACAAAGAGCGGCCCGGGCTCCACTGCCCGAAATGCGGCCATGAAATCACGCTGATCTGCCATGGCTGCGGGAAAAAGTGGTGAGTGCTGCGACTTTTACGCCTTGGTCCGGATCCACTGGGCGTACTGTTCCCGTAATTCCTTGATCTCGTCAGGAGAGAAGTCCTTTTTCCTGTTCCGGTGCAGATACTCCTCCAATTGCGTGACGATCCGCTCGGCGACCTGGTACTCGTCGACCTCCATGTAGGCCGTTGCCTGCCTCACGTCAATCGCCTCGCCGCACACCGGGCATAACTTCCACTGCTGGAACCGGTCAACGTAGCCAAAGGTCCGGCATCCAGGGCAGCGGATGATCAGGAACATCGACAATGGGTGATTGTCTCTTCCTACAGTATATATATATCGCCGGATCCCCGCACCAGGTCGCCATGCATGCGCGTGCCCCATGGAATGCAGACAACCGGGGATAGTGGGATTATCAACAGGAGCCTCTGAAAAGAGAATGGAATAATTCAATAGATCATGTTCAGAACGAGTATCGCCACGCCGATAGCGGCGCACCCGATAATCACCGCATAGGGGCTGATATGAAAGGCCCTCTTGTCCTCGCTCTCGTAGTAATTGACCAGTCCCGCGGAGGAGATGAGCCGTCCACCCTGCTTCTTCGCCATACAAACATATTTCTCATTCTCGGTATATAAAAGCAAGTCAGCACGCATGGCCGGAGGAGAACTCCTCGTGGAAGGTCGGGCGCTTCTTGGCGAAGATCTCGAGGAAGCGCCCGTGGCAGTGGTGGTAAAAGATGGCATTGTCCACCGCATCGAGCACCTGTCGGCAACTCCTGCTGACTCTCCCTGGATATGCCCTGCATTCTTCAACGCGCACACTCACCTTGGCGACAGCCTTGCGATGGACCTCCCCTTCCGCGGCACGCTCGACGAACTGGTCAGGCCCCCTGACGGCCTCAAGCACCGGATCCTCAGGTCAGCCGCAAGACCCGAACTGGTGAGGGGAATGCGCCTTACCCTCCTCATGATGGCCGCATCCGGGACCGCGGGATGTGCAGACTTCAGGGAAGGGGGAGTCGAAGGGGTTTTAGCCTTCCGGGAGGCAGCGCAGGGCATCCCGTTTCGGCCCGTCATCTTAGGGAGGGAGGGGGGAGAGGCGATTGCTGATGGACTCGGGGTCAGCAGCGCGAGGGATGCAGGCCCCGGCCTGGACGGCGCGATCTCGGCCGCGAGGGGATCGGGACGTCTTGTCGCGTTCCATGCAGGGGAGAGGGATCCCGACGATGTGGACGACGCCCTCGCGTATAATCCTGACCTCCTGATCCACTGCACGCACGCCACCCGCTCCCAGCTTCGTCGCATTGCAGACCACGACATCCCGATCGCGATCTGCCCGAGGGCCAACTGGAGATTCGGGGTCGCCACGTCGCGTGACCATCCCCCCGTAAATACCATGAAGGCCCTGGGTTGCCGCATCCTCCTTGGGACCGACAACGCCATGTGCGTCCAGCCCGACCTCTGGAGGGAGGCACATTTCCTCTGCACCGTGTACGGCACCGCCCCCCGGGACGCGCTGAAGGCTGCGACACTCGGCTCTTTGCTGTATTCCGGGTCATATTCGATAAAAGAGGGAAACAAGGCAAATTTCCTTGTCATCGATCCCGGGCATTCGAACCTTGCCCTCAGTCGCGATATGGCAGGAACCCTGGTAAACCGGGCCGGCCCGGAAAATATCGTGAGAAAGGTTATAAATTTATAGATTACATTCATTAAGGAGACTGTTTTGGAGGGTAACTATGTTCTCAGAGATATTGGTGGCTGTAGACGGGTCAAAAATAGGAAAGAGGGCGCTTGAGGTAGCGATCGAGGAGGCCCGCTTATGGAAAGCGAGGGTCCATGTCATCTATGTGGTGGAGACAGGGTTGTTCTCCTCGCTGCCGATGGACAGCACGTGGGAGATAATGTACAGCATGCTCGAGAAGGAGGGACAGGAGACCCTCTCTCTCGCAAAAGAGCAGGCTGCTGCAAAAGGGGTCAGGCTCGAGACCTACATCAAGCAGGGCCACGCAGGAAATGAAATCATCAAGGCATCACGGGAACTTGGCGCGGACCTGATCGTCGTGGGCTCGCACGGGAAGAGCGAGGTTGACCGCCTCCTCCTCGGGAGCGTGAGCTCGTTCGTGGTTGGAAACAGCAGCGTCGCGGTCCTGGTGGTGAGACCATCCCGGACATGAGCGTCAAAGCGTTTATGACATCCGACGTGGTCTCCGTGGAGATCCCCGGAAACCGCGACGATGTCCTTAAGATCCTCAAGCGCACCGGCATCTCCGGCGTGCCGGTCCTAAAGGACGGGAGACTTGTGGGGATTATCACCAGGAAAGACCTCCTCCGCAAGGCAGAAGAGACGCAGCTTGGCCTCCTGATGACCCCTGACCCCGTGATCATCGGCCCTGATGCAACCATCCAGGAGGCTGCCACCATGATGGTCAGGCATTCGGTCCGCCGCCTGCCGGTCGTCGAGGACGGAGCATTACTCGGCCTCCTCTCTGTTGCAGACCTCATCGCAGCCCTCGCCCAGATGAAGGTCAGGGACGAGATAAAAGGCCTCTACACCAGCCAGACTTTCGCCATATGGGAAGAGACCCCCCTCCCCCTGGTGGGAAGGATCATGGAGATTTCGGGTTTTGAGGCGATTCCCATCCTTGACGCCGAGAGCACGCTCCAGGGGATCATCTCTGAGCGTGACCTTATACGGCATTCCTCCATCGAGGACATGGTAGAGGTGAGCGACTTCTCGAACGGGACCGATGACGACGAGTGGACCTGGGAGAGCATCAGGGACATGCACACCATCAGTTACGGCATTTCCAAGATCCAGCTCCCCAACCGACCCGTCAAGACCGCCATGGTCAAGAACGTCATATCTGTTCCTATGAACGCCGAGGTGAGCGAGTGCGCCCTCAAGATGAAGAGAGCGCGCGTGGACCAGCTCCCCGTCGTGAACGGTGACAAGAAACTGGTCGCCATGCTCTTTGACAGGGACCTTATCCGCGCCCTCTGCCGGGACAGTTCCTGATAACAACTTTTAAATTTTATAAGGACATTGTATTGTTTGGAAGCGCTTTTCGAGCATTTTACTGGCGTTTAAGAATATTTTGGGGTGTTTGAATGAATGAGAGATACCAGGAAGGAATGAAAGGTACCACCACAGTCGGGCTGGTCTTCCAGGACGGCGTGGTCCTTGCATCCGAGATGAGGGCCACCATGGGGTACATGATCGCCTCAAAGACGGCGAAAAAGATCTACCAGATCGCCAACCGGATCGGGATGACCACGGCAGGAGGTGTGGGAGACGCCCAGCAGATGGCGCGGCTGATGACCGTGGAATGCAGCCTCTACCAGATCAGGAGGGGCAGGCCAATGACAGTCGGCGCGGTCGCAACACTCCTCTCGAATATCCTGAACAACAACCGGTACTACCCTTTCTATGTCCAGCTGCTTGTCGGTGGGATTGACGAGAACGGGCCGAACCTCTACGCGGTGGACGCCCTCGGCGGGGCATCGAAAGAGGAGGATATGGTGGCTACCGGGTCGGGTTCGCCAATGGCATTCGGCGTCCTCGAAGACCGTTACCAAAAAGACATGAACGAGGACGAAGCGGTATCGCTGGCTGTGCGGGCGGTTCGCTCTGCCATGAAGAGGGATGCAGGCTCCGGGGAAGGAATCCACGTGGTGGTCATCACAAAAGAGGCATACAGGGAGATTGGAGACCAGGAAGTCGCGAAACACTTTCCGGCCGTCCCCGCATAACTACTTTTTTTCGGGTAGGTTTTGATGCTTATAGAAGAGAGACTCAAAGAGCTCAAGAACAAGATCAATGAGAAGGTCCCCCGTGGGATCACCGTCTCGGAGGTGGAGTTCGAAGGGCCGGAACTGGTCATCTACACCGATGACCCCAAGAAGTTCGCCGACCAGGCAGACCTGATCAAGATCCTGGCCCGCGATCTCCGGAAACGGATCGTCGTCCGCCCAAACGTCCTCGAGGACCCGGAAAAAGCGGTCCAGGACATTCGTGCAGTCGTTGCAGAGAATGCGGGAATCACCGACATCTATTTCGATCCAGATACCGGCGAGGTCCTTATCGAGGCAGAGAAGCCCGGTGTCGTGATCGGGAAGAACGGGGCGACCCTCCGCGAGATCACGAAACACATCGGCTGGACCCCAAAAGTCGTGAGGACTCCTCCCATCGAGAGCGTGACGGTCAAGCAGATCCGCCAGTACCTGCGTTCCGTCAATGAAGAGAGGAAGGAGTTCCTCCGTACCATCGGAAGACGCATCCACAGGGACGTGATCGCACGGGACCAGTGGGTCAGGGTCACGATGCTTGGCTGCTGCCGGGAGGTGGGCAGGGCCGCGTTCCTTATCTCCACCCCGGAGTCGAGGGTCCTCGTCGATTGTGGCGAGAAGCCGGGGAACAGCGCGAGCACCCCCTACCTCTATGTTCCCGAGATCCACCCCCTGAGCCAGCTGGACGCGGTGGTCCTCACCCATGCGCACCTCGACCACTGTGCCCTGGTGCCCCTTCTTTACAAATATGGATACGACGGCCCGGTCTACAGCACCCCTCCGACGCGGGACCTCTCCGCGATGCTGCAGCTCGATTACCTCGACGTGGTCAGCAAGGAGGACCGGAAGATCCCCTACAGCTCGAACGAGGTCAAGAATTACATACGGCACTCCATCACCCTCAACTATGGGAGCGTCACCGATATCGCCCCTGACATCAAGCTGACGTTCCACAATGCCGGCCACATCCTTGGTTCGGCGATCACCCACTTCCATATCGGGGACGGTCTCTATAACATCGCGTTTACCGGAGACTTCAACTTCAGCAAGAGCCGCCTCTTCAACCCGGCCACGAACAACTTCCCCCGCCTCGAGGCGCTCGTGATGGAGAGCACCTACGGAGGAGGCGGTGACATGCAGCCATCCAGATCAGACGCCGAGGAGAAACTGTACGAGACGGTGAAGACCGTCATCCAGAGGGGAGGAAAAGTCATCATCCCCGCGTTTGCGGTGGGAAGGTCGCAGGAGGTCATGCTCGCACTCGAAGAGGCGATGCGGAAGGAGAAGATCCCGCGGGTGAAGATCTACCTCGACGGGATGATCAGGGAAGCGACCGCCATTCACACGACTTACCCCGAGTACCTGAACAGCGACCTCCGCACGCAGATCTTCAAGGAAGGGCACAATCCCTTCCTTGCGGAATACTTCGTCCCGGTGGACTCGTCCGATCTCAGGGAGAGAGTAATCAACGGTGACCCCTGCGTCATTATCACCACGAGCGGGATGCTGAACGGCGGGCCTGTCATGGAGTACCTGAGCAACCTGGCGCCTGACGAACGAAATGCCCTGGTCTTCGTCGGGTACCAGGCTGACGGGACTCTCGGGCGACGCATACAGAAAGGGTGGAGGGAGGTGCCGATCGGGAGAAAGGACACCATCGTGATCAACCTCGAGATCGTGACCGTCGACGGGTTCTCCGGCCACTCCGACAGGAAGCAGCTGATGAACTACATCGGCCACATCCAGCCACGCCCCGAGAAGATCTTCACGGTGCACGGCGACGAGAACAATACCATCGACCTTGCAAGTTCGCTTTACAAGCGCTTCCACATCGAGACCCATTCCCCCATGAACCTGGAGACGTACCGGCTGGTATGAGAACGCGCCTGCCCCTCTTCATCGGGGTCTTCGTGGTCATGGCCCTCTCCAATGCCATCGTCCCGGTCCTCCCCTCTTTTGCCGCCGGGACGACGGCGCAGGGTGCTCTCTTCTCCGCGTATTTCCTGGGTGCGTTCCTGCTTGTCCTTCCCGCGGGCTACCTTGCCGACCGGATTGGCGAGGTACCGCTCATCAGGGCCGGGCTCCTGCTCACCTTCCTCAGTGGACTCATGCTCGCATTCGCCGGATCTCCCGCGCTTTTCCTGGCAGGACGGCTTCTGGAAGGGTTTGGTGCGGGGCTCTTTGTACCTGCGGCGCTTTCCCTCCTCAACGCCCGGCCCGACCACGAGCGCATGAGCGGCTATTTCATGGCGCTCCTCAACCTTGGCCTGCTGGTGGGTCTCCTTGGCACAGGGTGGCTCGTACTCCGGTGGGCCGGCGTGTATGCAGGCATATACCTCTTCACCATCGTGTCGGTGCTCCCGCTCGCCCTCTCGTTTGCGATGGGAAAAAGTACGCCGGGGGGTGCCGGCATGCCGATCGAGACCGCATCGGCCACCTTCGGGCGCCTGAAATGGGTGTTTTCGTCTTATTTCTGGCTCTGGGCCTCCGCAGTCCTGATCATCGGCATCACCGGCGCGCTCACCGCGCTCCACCCCGAGTACACGGACCTGCCTCCCGATCTCGTCTCCCAGGAGATCGCCCTGATGAACCTTGCCACCATCGCCGCCATCCTGGTTGCTTCCCATGCCAGCCTTCCCCCGGTCCCCACCATCCGGGCTGCGGCGGTCGCAATGGCCGGGGCAGTCGCATTGACCTTCTTCTCGGTATGGGGGTTCCTTTTCGTCGGGTGGCTCGCAGGGATGGTGATGATCTCCCAGCTCGCGTTCCTCGCCGGGGTAAGCGCCCGCCAGGGGGTGCTGATGGGGCTCTTCAATACTGCGAGTTACGGCGGCATGACCCTCCTCCCCTTCCTTGCAGGGGCCCTGGCAGAGCATGCAGGGTTTCCTGCAGCATTTGCTGCCATCGCCCTGTGCGCCCTCCTCGTTGCCGCGACTATCGGCCGCTGCGGGTGCAGCATAACGACAGGGAACACATGACCGCCAACCTGCCATGCTCCCGGGGGAGACCGGGTCCCGAAACCCGCGGCGACGGCAGGGTGGTCGCGTTCTTTGATATCGGCACCAACTCCATACGCCTCCTGGTGGTCTGCCTTCACAGGGACTGCACGTACCAGGTGCTTACCCGCCAGAAGGAGGTCGTGCGGCTGGGAGAGGGGGAATTCGAAGACTGCTGCATCAGTGAAAGTGCCATCGAGAGGGCGGTGGTGGTCTGCCAGAGGTTCATCGACCTCGCACATTCCTTTGGTGTCGATGAATATGTGGCTGTGGCAACGTCTGCCACCAGGGAGGCCAGGAACAAGAACGACCTCCTCCACCGGCTCAGGCAGGAGGCCCGCCTCGATGTCAGGATAGTATCGGGCGAAGAGGAGGCGAGGCTGATCTACCTCGGGGTGGCCGGCAGCACGCACCTTGGAGACGAACGCGCCTTCTTCCTCGATATTGGCGGAGGAAGCACCGAGATCATCCTCGGAGGGCAGCACTCGTACGAGGTGCTCGCCTCGCTGCCGCTCGGCGCCATCCGCATCACGAACCAGTTCTTTGCACGCGGCTTTGATGGCCGCGTCTCAAAGAAACGATACGAATCGATCTGCCGCCACGTGCGCGAGGTTATCGCCCCGGAGGTCTCGAGGTTCTCCGGCACGATGCCTGGAAGGGCAATCGGGAGTTCGGGGACCATCATAAACCTGGCGGAGATCGCAAGCCGGACTGCGAACGGGGCGAGATCATCGGGTCCGGGGGTCCTGGATCGAAAGAGCCTCTCCCGCGTGATCCCGCTTCTCTGTTCACTCACTCTCAAGGAGCGCCGGAGTGTCCCAGGCATCAATCCTGAGCGATCGGACATCATCATTGCAGGAGCGGCAGTCCTGGACTGCCTCATGGAGGCGCTCTCCATCGAGAGGATCGAGGTCACCGGGAGAGGCCTCCAGGAAGGGCTCCTCGCCGACTACCTCACCAGGATGGAGGATTTTCCGCTCCTGGGCCAGCTCACTGTCCGGGAAAGGAGCATCCTCCAGCTCGCCCGCTCATGCGGAGTGAACGAGTTTCACGCAAGGACCGTGGCAAAGCTTGCGCTGGAACTCTTTGACTCCTCGGGAAAGGCAGGGCTCCATCCGTTCGGGCCTGAGGAGAGGGAGCTCCTCCTCTATGCCACGTTCCTGCATGATGTGGGGTCGTTTATCTCCTACCAGGACCACCAGGTCCACTCCCACTACCTCATCAGCAACAGCGACATGCCAGGATTCTCCAGAAAAGAGGCATTGATCATGGCAACGATCGCAAGGTTTCACCGGAAAAAGGCTCCGGGGAAGCGGGAACTGGCTGCCACCGGGCTGGACCCTGCAGACCAGAAGAGGGCGCGGGCGCTTACCGCACTGCTCCGGATGGCCGAGAGCCTTGATCGGAGCCACGCTGCCCTTGTCCGCCATGCCGCGTTCCGGGAAACTACCGGGAAGAATGCGGTACTCCTCGTCAGCGCGGTGGGAGACTGCCAGCTCGAGCTGTGGGGTATCGAGCATGAAGCAGGGAATTTCCGGAGGATCTTCGGGCGAAGACTGGTGACAGAAGTTCGCAGGGCCGAACTGGGCGAGATGCACGAACGGGACACAGAACCTCTTCCAAATCTTCTCAACCATTCCATCCCGATGGGATGGTCCAAAGGAGAGGGGAGGAAGGTGGAGAGGTGCGATACCCTGTCTCCTCAAAACGATGATGGCTCGGTAACCTGCCGCGTGTATCCCGGAGACTCCCGATAGGGGCAGGCCCTGGGGGGAGAACGCCTGAGTTCAAGCTTTCCTCCGCGTCACCCCCCTGCAATGCGGGAGAATGGGAGGGAGATCACGTATCCCGCAGTCGCGAAGAGGATGATGGTCGCCCCTGAAGGGATATCGAGAAGATAGGAGAGCCAGAGCCCTCCAAGGGAGAATACGAGGCCCAGGCAGACAGAGACGGCCATCATGGAGATGAGTGTCTTTGCAAACCCGCGGGCCGTCGCCGCAGGGAGGGTAAGGAGGGCTATGACGAGGATGATTCCCACCACCCTGATGAGCATGACCACCGTGATGGCGACCAGCACCAGGAGGAGGAGCGAGAGCCACGTGACAGGCAGGTTCATCACGCGGGCATACTCCTCGTCGAAGGTGACCGCCTGCAACTGCGTGTAAAGAACCGCCACCACTAAAAGGACCACCCCGCAGAGCAGGGCCATCATCACGATATCCGACCGCGGCACCAGCAGGATATTTCCAAAGAGATAGCTGAAGAGGTCCGGGGCGTACCCCGGCGCAAGGCTGATGCAGATGATCCCGACTGCCATCCCCGCTGCCCAGACGGCTGCGACCAGGGTATCGAGGTTCTGCCCGGCCTTCTCCTTCAGGACACCGATGCCAACCGCCACGACCGTGGTGAACCCGAATGCACCTGCCAGGGGGTCCACCCCGAAGAGATATCCAAGGCCCACACCGCCGAAGGCCGCATGGGAGATGCCCCCCGAGATCGAGACCATGCGTTTCACCACGACGTAACTGCCGATGATGCCGCAGGAGATGCTGGCAAAGAGGCCGGCAAGGAGGGCATTCTGGAAGAATTCGTACTCCAGTATCCCGGGTCCGATCATTGGCCCTCCCTCTCCCCGTGGTCTCCGAACACACGGTGAGGAAGTCCGTGGGCGATGAGATCCACCGGGCAATGATAGGTTGCGGCAATCATGTCCTCGGTGATCTCTGGCGTATTGTGGGTGTGGAGTGTGTGGTTGAGGCATGCAACCTTGGTCACGTGCCTCGAGATGACCCCGATATCGTGGCTCACCAGGAGGATGGTCATCGTCTTCTTCAGGTCCTCCAGGATATCGAAGAACTCAAAAGCAGTGGGAGTGTCGACATACACTGTTGGTTCGTCGAGGATCAGCACACGGGGGTTGCCCGCCAGGGCACGCGCGAGGATTGCCTTCTGCTGCTCTCCCCCTGAAAGGTGTGAGAGCGTCCGGTCCGAAAGCCCCGTAAGATCCAGCCGTTCAAGAACTTCCAGGGTCGCCGCATGGTCCTCATCGCGGTAGCGCCTGAGCACGCCGCGGGTGTGGGAGAGCCTCCCGGACAGGACCATC
Source organism: uncultured Methanolinea sp. (assembly GCA_964598545.1). GTDB lineage: Archaea > Halobacteriota > Methanomicrobia > Methanomicrobiales > Methanospirillaceae > Methanolinea_A. Next base: position 19,577 of record CAZRCH010000015.1, read on the forward strand.
TCCCTCACCGTGATGGGATAGCGGAAATCGAAGGTCCGGAACTGGGGCACGTACCCCACCAGCTGCCTTCCCTGCCTAGGATTTCGCCCATAAACGGTGACCGTGCCGGTCCGGGCAGGGATGAGGCCAAGGATGATCTTAAGAAGGGTGGTCTTCCCCCCCCCGTTTGGCCCGATGAGGGCGTACATGTCCCCCTCCATGACCGACAACGATACCCTGTCCAGGATGAGGACCCCGTTCTGCCCGAACGAGACGTCCTTTACCTCAATGGCCGGGATCACGATCCCTCACTCCCCTTCATCCCGCCATAGCTTTTGGAGATCGCGGACGCGACCCGTTCAAGGTTCGCAAGGGTATCTGGGGCGAGGGGATCGATCAGGACTACTGTGCCGCCTATCTCGCGGGCGACCACCTCGCTTCCCCTCGTGTCGTACTGCGGTTCGGCAAAGACTACCTTTATCCCTTCTCTCCTGGCGCGCGCGATCAGAGACGAGAGCCCCCGTGCGCTGGGTTCCCTGCCGTCCTCCCCCACCGCGACCTGGACGAGCCCATACTCGCGGGCAAAGTACCCCCATGCCGGGTGGAAGACCAGGAACGGTTTTCCCTCCATGCCAAGAAGCATGCCCCGGATCCTCTTGTCCGATTCCTCTACCCTGGCGATGTATGCGTCCCTCGCAGCGGCATAGGCCCCTGCATGCGAAGCGTCGGCGGCGGAAAATGCCTCCTCCATGTTTCCGGCCATAAGGCGCAGGTGAGCCGGAGAGAGCCAAACATGCGGGTCGATTCCCTGGGCGGTGTCATGCCCATGGCCTGGCACCGTGATGGGGGAGACTCCCCTCGAAGTGTCGACGATCGCCATGCCGGGGTTCAGTGTTTTGAGGCGGTCAACCAGTGCATCTTCGAAGGGCAGCAACCCAGGTCCAAGCCGAAGGTAAAGATCCGCACGGGAGATCTGGACGATCTGGGCGGCAGAAGGCTCATAGGTATGCGGCTCAACGCCGGGCGGCACGACGACCGTGATGCAGACCCTCTCTCCTCCCACAGCCCTGGCAACCTCTTCCTGGGGCAGGAGTGTGACAGCCACGGAGAGCCGCTGCTCCTCGCCTGCCGCGTATTGCCCTGACTCTGCTCCTGCGTTTCCTTCGAGGCACCCCGCTAGACATATCGCGCCAAAGACGAGCAGGATCAAAAAGAATGCGAATCTGAGTCCTCCTCTCCCCTTGGACACGGGCCGGTTCCGGAGAAACCTGAACATCATCCCATGCACGCTCCCTTCAGCGATCGTCAATGCAGCAGCCCTGCCCATGGCTGATGGTGCCGCATATCCCGCGGGTCGGGTGGCCCATCGACTGGCACATCTTGTTTACGGCGTCCCTTGTGACGTACGACTCGAACCGTTCCGCCTCCCTGCATGCCTCTTCCCTTTCAAGGCCATAATGGGCGAGGATGAGCCCCAGGATACGGTGGCGCCTGACGAGGAATTCTGCACATTCCTGCCCTCTCTGCGTCAGCGTCACGCCCGTATAGGGCCTGTGGTCCACAAGGCCCGTGGCAGAGAGGTCCCGGACTGTCTTCGTGACGGTGGAGGGATCGACAGTGAAATGCGCCGCGATCTCTCCTGTTCTGGCCGTTCCATCCCTGTCGTAAAGATATTTAAGGTACGCGACTCTCCTCGGCGAGAGGCCGGTGACATCGCTTTGCTCCATGGAGTACCTGTAGGGTTTACGGGATGAAAAAATGTTGGAGCGGTACCAATACGCGGGAAGCGGGATCCTTCACATGAGGGGAGAGGACCCGGAGAGTGAGAGGTTGCCCATCAGGGGTGGGACCTGGAACCGCCCCTGGACCGTCCCGTTTGAGAGGGCGGGTTGGAGCGGGATCTCCAGCACGATGGTCTCTCCCTCCATGGGATAGTCCTGCAGGTACCCATAATACTGCAGGTACCCTTCTGCTTTCACCTGGATGATGCGAGAGGGTGTCGCGGTGACATAGACAGGGATGGTGAGTGATCCGTTCTCGACCGGGCCCCTGTATCGTCCATCCAGGAAGACATGCGCCCCTTCTGCGGGACACCTGACCTCGAAGAATCCCACGCTTCCGCCAATGACCGGCGGGCCGACATTCACCACCCCTTCCTTCCATGCCTCCGTGACCCCGTCATCGGCAACGATGGCGAGGCGGACTGCATAGATTCCCGGAGTTGCAAAGAGATGGCAGGGGGAAGGATCAAAAGACGTTGTCCCGTCGCCGAAGTCCCATGACCAGGATGCGGGATTCCCGGTGGAATTGTCCTGGAACTGAACGCAGAGTGGTGCCGGACCGGAAGAGGCATTGGCTATGAAATCTGCCGTGAGAGGCTCTTTTTCCCTGACACTGATGTAATGCTCCCTGCGGGAGAGATTGCACCCGCCTGTCCCGCACACCTCAAGGCTCACCGTGTAGCTCCCTGCCCGTAAGTACGTATGCACGGGGGAGGATTCAAACGAGCTCACATTGTCGCCAAATTCCCAGAGCATACCGGACACTTCACCCGTGGAGTGGTCCCGGAAAAGTACTCCCAGGGGCGTATACCCTTCTGTTCGGTTCGCGGAAAAATTTGCCACAGGGGCCGGGATCAGGGAGAAAGTCCCCCACAGAGAATGGTTCGCGGTCACATCCTTGAAGAGGACAGGAGATTTGGCATCATACCAAACTCCATCTATCTGTACTCCGTCCAACCGGTATCCCGGGTCAGGGGAGAAGGTGAACACAGCCGATTCCCCACCCCAGACCCTCACGCTTCCTGAGGGATGGACGGAGCCGCGGGTTCCCGTGCCGGCGGTGATGGTATACACCGGTTCCTCTTCGAGGATGATGTGTGCAAGGTGTGGTGGCTGGGTCGAGGAGACAAACACCTCTCCTTCCCACGGGGAATATCCATCTGCCGAGACGCGGAGGTGGTGGATCCCCTCGTCAAGTGCCAGGCACAGGGGAGTTGCACCGAGGATACGGCCGTCAACTGTCACCTGGGCACCTCCCGGTACTGAATCGGTGCAGAGCATTCCTGTCTTCTCTTCTGTCCCGGGATATGCAAGATCCTGGTCTCCACTCCCGCTACCGTTCTCCACATAAGTGTCAGGGGGACTTGCCGGCGATTCTTCCGGACCGGCAGTGACTTCCGGTCCTGGAGGTTCCGGAGTCAGTGTCGGCAGGGAAGTTTCTGGAAATACCATGTCCTGGGGCAGGGAAGGGGTTGATTCCGCAGAATTCTCCTTTTCAGGAGAATTTTCAGGCGGTTCCCGTACCACCAGGGTTCCGTCTTTTCCCGGAAGGAAATACGGCGACCCGGCCTCGTCCTTCATCCCAAGCACCAGTACCTGGATCCCGCACGTTCCCCCGGCATCCCCGCGGATGGTAAGCGTGGCAAGGACCACCTCACTCTGTCCGGGGCCGACCTTTCTCCCGGTGTCGGAACCTTTCAGAACGACGGAATCTGCCGGCACCTTGCTCTTGCTGTTCAGGTTCGCCCACGACGGAAAACGTATCCCCGTGATCTTGCCGATTGCAGGGTTCTCCAGTGTTACCTGCACCTCGAACTCCGAAAGGCCGGGTGAGACCCGGTCAAGGATGAGCATGCATTCCCCTGTCTCTCCAGGGGATCCGATACTGCAGGAAGTCGCCCGTAACTCGGATCCCGCCGCCTGCCCGCACGATGCAAGCACCAGGACCAGCAATACCGCCCCTGCATACCCAGTCCATCTCTCTGTGCCCCTCCATCCGCTCTGCATGACCGCTCCTCCATAACTCCGCCCGATCCGTTTCTCCTCCCCATGAGATGGCTGCCTTGAGATCTGCGGAATTCTGGTATATTTTTCGATAATCTCTCCGGGTATTTATATTATCCCCCAAAACGCACTGTTATCCGCCCGTATCACCACCACTGCCGGGTGAGATGTCCCCTGGCTGCCGGTGTGGCCTCTCTCCCCTGGGGAGTGCGCTTGATGAACCCTGCCCGGATGAGGTAGGGCTCGTGGACCTCCTCGATGGTCCTCGTGTCCTCACCGACGGCGATGGCAATCGTCTTTGCCCCCACGGGGCCTCCTCCGAACTCCTCGACGATCACCTTGAGTATCCGGCGGTCCAGTTCGTCGAGGCCTAGGCTGTCCACCCCCAGCATGCAGAGCGCCCGGTCGGCCACCTCGCGGTCCACCAATCCCCCACCCCGCACCAGCGCATAGTCCCCCACCCTTCGAAGGAGCCGGTTCGCGATCCGCGGCGTGCCCCTGCTCCGCCTTGCGATCTCCATGCTCCCTTCCGGGACAATCGCGATGCCCATGATCGCGGCGTTCCGCTCGACGATCTTCACCAGGTCTTCATGGCTATACAGGGAGAGGCGTGAGATGAGTCCGAACCTGTCCCTGAAGGGAGACCCGAGCAGGCCTATCCGCGTCGTGGCCCCCACCAGCGTGAATGGCTCAAGCGTGATCTTGATGGAGCGGGCGCTCGGCCCTTCCCCGATCATCACGTCGATAAAGAAGTCCTCCATTGCAGGGTAGAGGATCTCCTCAATCACCGTGTGCAGGCGGTGGATCTCGTCGATGAAGAGGACATCCCCCCTCTTGAGGAGGGTGAGGATCGCTGCCAGGTCACCCGGTTTTTCGAGCACCGGCCCGCTGGTGCAGTGGATGGAGGACCCCATCTCCCTTGCGATGATATGGGCAAGGGTGGTCTTCCCGAGGCCAGGCGGCCCCGAGAAGAGAGTATGGTCCAGGGGTTCGCCGCGCCTCCTGGCAGCCTCGATCGCGATGCGAAGGGTCTCTTTTAGGGTCTCCTGGCCAATAAAGTCCCTGAATCGGTCCGGGCGGATTGCCGGGTCGTCAACCTCGCCCTCCTTTGGGCCGGGCGAGATCACGCGCTCCTCCATCCCGGTCAACGCTCCCTCAGTATCCGAAGAGACGCCTTGATCACGTCCTGCACGCCCGGGTGGGTCATCCCGGCGAGGGCCTCCGAGACCGCATCCCTTGACTCTCGCGGGGAGAACCCCAGGGCCAGGAGGGCACTCTCGGCATCGCTACGGAGCGGGTCGATCCCGGCTTCCTGGCCTCCGATGAGGATGGCCGCCTTCTTCTTCATCCTGTCCCGCAGCTCGAGGATGATCCTTCCTGCGTTCTTCTGGCCCACGCCTGACACCCGCGTCAGGGCCTTTTCGTCCCCCCCGATCACGGCGGCCGCAAGGTCCGAGACCGTCATCTGCGAGAGGATGGCCGTCGCGAGCGCCGGGCCGACCCGGTTGACGGTGATGAGCAGACGGAACATCTCAAGTTCACCCGGGGAAAGGAACCCGTAGAGCGCCATCGTGTCCTCCCTTGCGACCAGGTGGGTATAAATCACCACCTCGGCGGGAAATTTTGCGGCCTCTTCCACGACGGGCCCCGGCATGAAGACCTGGAAGCCCACCCCGCAGGATTCAAGGATCACGTATCCGTCGCCACCTCCCACGACTTTTCCCTTGAGCCTTGCGATCATCGGTCATCCCTCGCGGTGTGGACGTGGCAGAGGGCGATGGAGAGGCCGTCGGCGACGTCGTCAGGCCTCGGAAGTTCCGGGAGTGACAGGAGGCGCATGATCATCTCCTGCATCTGCCTCTTGTCGGCCTTCCCCGATCCGGTTATTGCCTGCTTGACCTGGTTAGGAGTATATTCAACGACGGGAATCCCGCGCTTCCTGGCAGCGAGCATGATCACACCCCTCACCTCCGCTACTCCCAGCGCCGACGTGACGTTCCGGGAGAAGAAGAGCTTCTCCATGGCCATGCATCCCGGGCCATATTCGTCCAGGATGGCAGAGATCGCGTCAAATATCCTCTCGAGGCGCTCGGGGGTGCCTCCCGTGGCAGGCGCGGTGCGGATACAGGAGTATGTGAGGGGGATCGTCCTCCCGTTTTCCTTTGCGAGTACCCCGTATCCCACGGTTGCAAGTCCCGGGTCTATCCCAATCACGATCATGGTGCCTGGAAATGACTAAAAATCACTGCAATTTATTCATTCTATCGGGGAATGCACCAGTTATACCTTTCTATCGCGGGGTGAAAGAGGAGGTTCTGCATCAATGCAGCGCCCTTGAGGACAGAATATCCTGGAGACCGGAGAAAAGCCCGCTGGCGGTGAGCGCTCCCCATTCCCCCCTGAGGGCGAGGTAATACGCGGCCCTCGCCTTTTTCCGGTCTTTCAGTATGAATGACATCCCTGCCTCGAGTTCGGGATCCCGTTCCGCTGAAGGATCCTCCCCCCTGCCGAGCGCATCCTGCAGGTCCATGATCCACACGTCGCAATCATGGAGGTTCCCGAGGATCTCCTGGAGCGCCTTTAGGCGTTTCAGGATGGGTTTTACCTCATTCCGGTAGAGTGGGGCATAGACCTCGATGACGTATCGAAGCCTCTTTGCGGCGATCCGCATCGCATGGTGCGCTTCTGCGGCATCCGGATCCTGGACCGCCGGTGAGAACGAGAGCAGCTTCTCGACCTTTTTTTGTATCGCTTTCCCTGATCTCTTCATGGGAAATCCCCGGGAAGGGAGCCGGCGGGGGGGACCGTCCGGTGTATTCCAGGCTCCAATCTCCTCCTCCAGCAGGGCAGGGATCCCCTTCTGTTCGAGGCGCGAACAGTCCGCGATCACTTTTGGCTGCAGGGCATCCCTCATCTCACTTTTCCTGGAAAGGAGCGACATGCACCCTTTCACCTCCGGCCCGTCATCTGCCCGGAGACTCTCGATCAGTCCTTCAAGGTATACTATCTGGACGTCGAGATCCCGCGCATCCCCAAGGTCCCTCGTGATCCGGCGTACCCCGCGGGAGACCTTCTGGTACGTTTTCCTCGAAAAACACCGCGAGAAGAGCGGGATGCCCGCGCGCAACCTCCGCGATGCCACCCTCATCCTGTGTACCGCCTCGGTGTCCCTGCCCTCCTTTACTCCCTCGATCTCTGCGCTGAACTGCCGGTGGATCCTGGAGAGATACCAGGCACCGTACCGGCAGAACCTCCCGTTCTGGTCACCTTGTCTCTTTGCCATGCTGCCAGCACCCCCTGTGTGCAATGAGCCATTCCTGGGCATTGCACGCCGCCTCTCCCGCCTGCCTTTCCACACGGATGTAGTTGCCATCCGCCAGAAGCTGCCGGGTCTTTTCGTTGTCTCGGAGGTGCACGGGGAGGATGATGTCCACGATCGCACGGTGGAGATCCGGGTCCCTGACGGGGAAGAGGACCTCCACCCTCCGGTCGAGGTTCCGGGGCATGAGGTCAGCACTCCCGAGGAATACCTCCTCCTGCCCCCCGTTCCGGAAGTAGTAGATGCGGGCATGCTCGAGGAACCGCCCCACCACGCTCGTGACCGTAACCCGATCGCTCGTGCCGGGAATCCCCGGGCGCAGGCAGCAGATGCCCCTGACCTGGAGGATGACCGCAACTCCCGCCCTCGATGCCCGGTACAGGGCCATCATGCATTCCCGGTCAACGAGTGCGTTCATCTTGAAGATGATGCGCCCGTCCCCGTGTTCTCGGTGCCGCGCGATCTCCCGCTCGATGCGGGAGAGAATCCCGCTCCTGATGGACTGCGGGGCGACGAGAAGGCTCCGGTAGGAGGGAATGCGGGTATACCCGGTGAGGCTGTTGAAGAGGTCTGATACATCCTCTCCCAGCACGGGGTCTGCGGAGAGTATCCCTATGTCGGTGTAGATCCTGCTGCTGGAGGCATTGTAGTTCCCGGTCCCAAGGTGCACGTACCTCGCGATCCCTTCCTTCTCCCTTCGCACGACCATGCAGACCTTTGCATGCACCTTGAGACCCACGACCCCGTACACCACGTGCACACCCGCCCGTTCGAGCGCCCGCGCCCACCCGATATTGTTCTCCTCATCGAACCTCGCCTTGAGCTCGATCAGCGCGGCGACCGCCTTGCCCCGCTCCCTGGCCTCGAGGAGCGCCTTTACCACGGGAGATTGTGCGCCGACCCGGTACAGCGTTATCTTGATAGCCAGCACCTGTGGGTCCCGCGCCGCCTGCCGCAGGAATGCCACCACCGGGGAGAAGCTCTCGTACGGATGAAAGAGCATGATATCTTTCTTCCTGATGCTCTGAAAGATCTCCTCCTCCCTCTCCAGGGGTGGCGGGACCGAGGGGATGAAGGGAGGATCTTTCAGGTCGGGCCGGTCAAGGGAGCAGACCTGCATGAGGTCTGCCATGCCGAGCGGCGCCTCCTGGGTATAGAACATATGCTGCGGGACCCCGAGTTTCCGGCCGAGCAGCGTGCATATCTTCCCCGGGATGCCCGGTACGACCTCGATTCGCACTGGAGACCCTGTCCTCCGCATCTCCACCCCCTCCTCGACTGCGGTCAGCAGGTCGGAAGCCTCGTCCTCCTCGATCTCCATGTCCGCGTCCCTTGTGACCCGGAACGGATACGCTGCCACGACATCGAGGCCGGGAAAGAGGTGGCCGAGATTGGCGCAGATGACGTCTTCCAAAAAGACGAGGCGGACCTCTTCGTGGAGGGCCCCGGCCGCATCACGCCCCGGAATTCGCACCAGGCGGGGGAAGAGGTGGGTGGGGACCTTGACCCTGGCGAACCGTTCCCCGCCGCCGCCGGGATCGTCCACCTGCACGGCGAGCGATATCGAGAGGTTTGATATGAACGGGAATGGGTGGGACCGGTCGAACGCAAGGGGAGTGAGGACCGGGAAGACCTCCTGCCTGAAGAAGCGTTCAAGGGACTCCCGGTCTTCCTTTTCCAGCTCCCCGTACTGGAGGATCGAGATGCCCGAAGCTTCCAGGGCGGGAAGGAGAGACTCCTTCCAGAGCGCCATCTGCTCCCCGATAAGTGGAAGCAGGGCCCGGTGGACGGCCCCGAGCTGCCTGGACGGGCTCATGCCGTCCGGGGGCGCCTCGAGGACCCCCTGCTCCACCTGCCGGTGCAGCCCCGAGACCCGGATCATGAAGAACTCGTCGAGGTTGTTGGCGAAGATCGAGAGGAACTTGACCCGCTCCAGGAGGGGGTGGCCGGGATCTGCCGCCTCCTCGAGCACCCGCCTGTTGAACTCTATCCATGAGAGTTCCCTGTTGATGAAAAGGCCCGGGTCTTCAAGGAGGTCGCAGCGCTCCCTGTCCCGGGCTACCATCCCTTTCATTGAAGAAGGCCCGGCCATATTCGTCTCCCTGTTTTGGCTACTGTATCACTGTGAATTGCCGGGCACATAAGCATGCTGCCGGAAAGGCCCGGGTTTTAGCCCGGAGTATCCACCGGATTGGCGGGCAGCATACCCAATTCAAAACTGTTTTACCATACCAGTGCACAACTAACACTTGCTGTGATTCGCCATGGGATCCAACGAAGACATCATGCATGATTTTGTACGAAGAGAGCTCAAGAGGCTTTACCCGAGCGTGGATGGCTGGCAGATCAAAAAGACACCCAGGGCTGGTGCCGGTTCGGGTTTCTCCATATCGCGGAGGCTGCTCGGGCGCTTCGAAGGAGCGCACGTCCTTGTCAGCTTTGACCGCAAAGCGACTGCAGAGACCGTCAACGCGCTGAAAGAGATGGCTGTATCGAACCCTATCGCGGGAGTGGCTTCCCCACGCCTGATCCTTATGGTCCCGCAGGGGGCAGAGACCGCAGGTATCCCCCCGGAAGTCCAGATACTCCCCATGCAGAGTTTCGGCTTTGATGGCAAGGAACTGGTCTGGCTGAAGCGCAGGGCCCAGGTTACCGAGAAGACCGCAGTAAAAACCGCCTAATCCTGCAATACATTCTCTTTTATTCTTTTTTCCAGGTTCTTCCCGTGCGAGCCCTGCCAGTAGAGCTTCCTGCACTGCGGGCACCAGAAGAATTCCATCCCCGGCGTGCTCCGGGGAGCGTTGCGAGCCCGGGATATCTCATCTTCCCTTGCCGGGCGGAGGAGAGTGTTACAGAGGGAACACCGGTTCAGCCTCAGGGCAGGCACGATCAGGCCTTTCCTCGCGAGTACCCGCAGTTGCTCCATGACGTCCCGGTCTTCGACGAGGACGGCATCTTCCCCCCCTCTCTTTGCCAGCTCGCGGTCCATCGTGAGCAGCACTCTCCCCTCGCCGCGTGCCCTCTTCAGGAGAAGTGTATCCTCGCGGGTGTTCCCTTCCCTGTATCCGGAAGCGCTCACCGTATCGTAACCCATGAAGCGCAAATACCGGCAGAGGGTGCCGAGCATCCGGTCCGCGAGGAAACGGGTGTACCGGGTGGGATCATCCGTGGTTCCCGACATATTCGATACGTTCACCGCACATCGTGCATGTATGGCCTTCCAGGTTGCGAAACACCGTCGAAAAACCTCTCCGTTCGATACAGAGAGTCCCGCACCGCGGGCAGTAGGTGCTCTCGAATGGGTGCGGAAAGACATTGCCAAGGTAGGGATAGCGGAGGCCCAGGTCCTTTGCCTGCCGATAGATCTGCTCGAGGACCGCGACAGGGGTTGCATTCCTGTCCTTCATGTGGTAATCCGGATGGAACCGGGTGAAGTGGACGGGGGTATCGGCTCCCAGGTGGTCGACGATCCACCGGGTGAGCGCTCCCGTCTCTTCCGGGCTGTCGTTGAGCCCCGGTATGACGAGGTTCACGACCTCCACATGCATCCCGAGTTCCCGGGCAAGGACCGCGGAGTCCAGCACCGGCTGGAGGCGGGCGCCGCACACTTTTTTGTAGAAATCCTCCGAGAACGACTTGATGTCCACGCGGTATGCCATCAGCATGGGAGAGAGCTCCCTGAGCGCCTCCTCGGTGATGTACCCGTTGGTCACGTACACTGTCGCAAGCCCTTCCCTCCTTGCAAATGTCCCCATGTCGAGGGCATACTCGTGCCATATGGTGGGCTCGTTGTAGGTCCAGGAGATGCTGGCGCACCCTGCTGCTTTGGCCCGCCGGACCCCCTCTTCAGGCGAAAGGCACGGAAGGGACGATGCATCCCGCTCTGCGCGCGAGATCTGCCAGTTCTGGCAGTGCTCGCACCTGAAGTTGCAGCCGATGCTGCCGAGCGAGTAAGAGAGGGTGCCGGGCAGGAAGTGGTAGAGGGGCTTCTTCTCGATGGGATCGACCGCCTCCGCGCTCACCTTTCCGTACGTGGTCGCATAAAGGACACCGTTGCCGTTCCGCCGGACTCCGCAGATCCCGGTCCTGGCCTCCTTTATGAGACACCGGTGACTGCAGAGCGAGCACTGCACCGCACCATTCTCTCCCAAAGACCACTGGAGTGCCCTGTGCATGTTCTCAATCAGGCGTGCAGGAATTATTAAATTGACGCCTCCGGATCTTCAGGTGGAGCGTTGCCTTCATCCGGGTCCCGCTCTTTGGGCCTTTCGCACTCCATGACCAGTGACCCCCGGTACCCGCAGGACTTGCACCGGTAGATCTGGCCGATGCAGCCCCCCACCACGCAATAGACATCCCTGCTCCCGCATGACGGACACCGCAGCATATCTTCAACACCTATATGTGCCGCATGGAGAAATGATACTGTAGCATGACACGCCTGGTCATCTCCCTCGGGGGCTCCATACTCTTCCCGTCCCTCGAAGCGCATACTCTCCGCGCCTGGGCTCCCGTGCTTTGCGGCCTGGCACGCTCCGTCGACCTCTTCGTGGTGGTCGGCGGCGGCGGGGAAGCCCGGAGGTATATCCAGGCCGCGAGGGATACCTGGGCGGACGAAGCCTTCTGCGACGAGATTGGGATCCTGGTCACCCGGCTGAATGCGACGCTCCTCATCGGGGCGCTCGGGACCGCCGCCTATCCGCGGGTCGCGCTTACCCCCGGGGAGGCGATGGAGTACTCCGGGCGGGGGAAGATTGTCGTGATGGGCGGGGTCACCCCGGCCCAGACCACCGATGCGGTCGCCGCGGTCCTTGCCGAGCGGGCCAGGGCGGCCCTGCTCGTCAACCTCACTTCGGTTGACGGCATCTACTCCGCGGACCCAAAGAAGGACCCCGCGGCCAGGAAGTACTCGCGCATGACCCCGCAGGAGCTGCTGGTGGTTGTCGGGTCCGGGGGCCTTGCAGCCGGTTCGAACACGGTCGTGGACATGGTGGCCGCAAAGGTGGTGGAAAGGAGTCGTATCCCGCTCCTGGTGCTGGACGGCCGCGATCCCCGGCTCCTCGAAAGAGTGCTCTTCTCCGCGGAAGGTGCCGGGACCATGGTCATCGGTGACCAGGAGAACCCGCTCCCTCTCGAGAACCCCTGCCCACCATAACCTATTTGCCGGGCCCTGTCCAACATGTGATCTTGTTTGGGGTAGTAGGGTAGCCTGGTCCATCCTAGAGCGTTTGGGACGCTTTGACGGCAGTTCGAATCTGCCCTACCCCATGACCATGGACAGGGAGACCGCGTGCAGGGTATACTCCCTGCTCCGCCGAAAATTCGATGACCCTGCCTCACCCCGCACGTTCCTCGAGTTCGAGAACCCCTACCAGATCGTTATCCTCACCATCCTCTCTGCACAGACCACTGACCGGAACGTGAACGCTGTCAGGGATGAACTTTTCACCCGTTACCCGAGGCCCGGAGACCTCGCCGCAGCACGCCGGGAGGATGTGGAAGCGATCATCCGGAGCCTCGGGTTCTACCACGCCAAGGCCACACACATCATCGGCGCCGCAAGGGCCCTTGCCGAAAGGTTCAACGGCCGGGTGCCCTGTACCATGGAAGAACTCCTCACTCTTCCAGGCGTCGGGCGCAAGACTGCAAACATCGTGCTGAACCACGCGTACGGCATCAACGAAGGGATCGCCGTTGACACCCATGTCCGAAGGGTCTCGGTGCGCATCGGGTTCTCTTCCCATCCGGACCCTGCCAGGATCGAATGCGACCTGATGGCCCTCTTTCCAAAAAAGGTCTGGGGGGAACTCAACTATCTCCTCATCCGGCACGGGCGTGCCACGTGCACTGCGAGGAAACCCCGGTGCAGCGAATGCCCGGTGCGGTCGTACTGTGCGTATTTTTCCCAGGTCCGGACCTGCTGATCGGTCAGATCCCAAAGAGCGCACGGTAGACCAGGAACCCTGCAAACGCACAGCTCGCGGTGAGCGGGATTGTCAGGACCCATGCGGCGACTATGCGGCGGACGATTCCCCACTGGACTGCCGAATAGCCCCTGGTCGCCCCCACACCCATGATGGAACCGCTGATTGCGTGGGTGGTGGAGACCGGGACACCGAACGCCGTGACGAAGGAGAGTACCACACCTCCACCCGTCTCCGCACAGAACCCCTGGTAAGGGCGGAGTTTCGTGATCTTCTTACCCATCGTCTCCACGACCCTCCAACCTCCGAGGAACGTTCCGAGCGCGATTGCGAGGCCTGAAATGATGATGACCCAGGCGGGGACGATGAACTCTGAGAGGATTCCTGCGGCGACCAGGAGCGCAGTGATGACCCCCATCGCGTTCTGGGCATCGTTGCTCCCGTGCCCTATGCTGTAAAAAGCGGCGGAGAAGATCTGCAGTTTCGAGAAGATAAAATTCATCCACTTTGAGTTTGCATTCCGGAACAGCCTGATGATGACCATTCCCAGGAGATACGCAGAGATCATCCCGAGAGTGGGCGAGACAACGATGAAGATGATGATGGCGAGGATCCCGCTTACCGGGAGGAACCCGGTGATCACTCCCGCCGGGATCACGATGGATATGCCACACAGTGCCCCAAGAGCGGTATACTCGGGCCAGTTCTCCTCCCCCTTTCTCCTCGCGGTCATGGAGAGGACAAACGCCCCGCAGATCCCGCCCACCGCGGCCATCACCCCCGCCCTTATAAAGAGGTCCATTGAAGGCCAGAGAACCGACCCGATACCCCCGAACGCGATTGCAGACCCGATAAGCCCTCCGACAAGCGCGTGGCTTGCCGATATAGGAATCCCGCCAACAGAAGATAAAAAAACCCACAGGACCGCCGCACTCATACCGACCAGGATGACCTCGGTGGTGAGGAACCCGGATTCGACGATTCCCTGCCCGATGGTCTTTGCAACCACCGTCGTGAAGATGAAGGGGCCTGCCATGTTGAAGAATGCCGCCATCAGCACTGCCTGGAGGGGGGTGAGCACGCGGGTGGCTACGACGGTGGCGATTGAATTTGCCGCGTCATTGAGGCCGTTGACAAAGTTGAAGAGGAGTGCAAGGAATATCCCGGCGATGACGATATTCTCCATTGTTCACTCATGAATGGCGTATCGCGATGTCCGAGAGGACATTTGCGACGTCCTCGCACTTGTCGGTGGCGATCTCCAGGTGCTCGTAGATGTCCTTGCGCTTGATGATGGCGATGGCATCGGTCGACTTGAAGAGGTCGTCGTAGGCGTGGTGGAGGACGTCGTCAGCGAGGTTTTCGAGCCTGTTGACCTCGATACACCGGTGTTCTATCTGCCGCGGGTTCTTCATGGTGCGGATCCCCTTCACCGCCTCTTCGAGCTCCACCACCGAGAGCTGGATGAGTTTTGCGAGTTCCACCATGTGCGGATCCGTCCCGGGGATCCCATAGTGGTACATCCTGGTGGCAGTGCTCTTGATATAATCCAGGATATCATCGAGCGCGGCGGCGAGTCTTGAGATCTCTTCGGGATCAAGGGGTGTGATGAACGTCTGGTTCAGCTGCTCGTAGATCTCATGGGTGATCTTGTCGCCCTCATGCTCCAGCTGTTCGATCTGGTGGACTTTCTCACGGACAGAGGTATAGTCGTCCACGAGGTCCACGATGCGGTAAGAGGCGAGTACCACCACCGCGGCCAGCCTCTCGAAGAGGGTGAAGAACACCTCGTCCTGGGGGATTATCCACTCTTTGATTCCCAAAATGTATCACAAGAGAATTTTTTCCAGGGGGGAAAAACACTCCGGTTTGATGGCCCGGGTGCCGGGATGGACCGAGCGGGAATTGAACCCGCGGCCTCTTCCATGCCAAGGAAGCGATCTTCCGCTGATCTATCGGCCCGTGCCTACAATGTATGCTGCAGGGGGTTAAAAGAATTGTTTCCCGGCTTGAAAAAAATACCGGATTCCCTCACCCGCCCGGGTCTTTTGCCCATCCCTTTGCTTCACGCGCGGCCTCTCTGTCCGCCATGCCCGCTGTCCCGGAGGATTGGGATGCGGGCGAGGACACGCTGCCTGGCTTCCTCTACAGTCGAACGGGAAAGCACGGACCCCCCGCGGATCCGCGGCTGGAGAAGGGGTTCTGCACCGGGTGGTCCCGCCTCCTCGACGGGCAGCGTGAGGTGCATTCCCCCGGAAAATTCCCATACCTGCTTGGCGCCGCTCCGCTTCCCCCTCTTTGCGCATTTCTTCCCCTCCTTCTCCACCATGTCCATGGCAAAATCGATCACGGGGGCGTTGGCGATCGCTCCTCCGACACCAAAAGCCCCCACGATATCCCGGTAACGGGCCACGTCGTCGAGGGTGACACCGCCTGACAGGAATATCATGACGCCCGGGTAGCCCGCGGCATCGAGTTCCCAGCGTACCTCCTCGAGGATAGCCCGCATGTCACCCCTCCGGGAACGGGGAGTGTCGAGCCTGACCGCTTTCGCGCCGCAGCGAGCACCGGTGAGCGACTCCCTCTTTTCGTCGCAAAAGGTGTCGCACAGCATGATCCGGGGGACCACTGGCGGCGAATGGCGGTCGAACTCCCTGAATGCCTCGTCGGGAGAGGAATAGCACATCACGAACGCATGCGGCATGGTACCTGCCAGCGGTATCCCGTCCGGTGCACAGGTATTGCTCACACCGTCGACACCGCCGATCCAGGCCGATCGCTCGACCATCGTGGCAATGGCCGGGTGCTGCCGGCGTGAACCAAACGAGAAGATCTCCCGATCAACGGCCATGGCCTTGATCCCGGCAGCGGCCGTCGCGATTCCTGATGCGTGGCAGAGAAACCCGAGGATCGCCGTCTCGTACCGGGCGATGTCGCGGTATTTACCCTCTATCCGCATGACCGGCTCCCAGGGGTAGAAGAGCGAGCCTTCCGGCATGGCATGTGCATCCAGGGGGAGGTCTTCAAGGAGGGATATGACATCCTCCATCCCGCAGAGGACCCCTGCGCCTCCAGGGACCGCGGATGCCGTGACTTCCATGGCCACCGGGGGATTCCGGCCTGAGGCCGAGAGGACCGCCTCGCTCCTCATGAAATAGACATCCGTGCATTCCCCTCTCCTAATCCGCCCGTCGTCGACAATGCCGAACCTGCCCATGGGTGTAGCATATGAGCGCCATGCTGATACAGGTATTGAATTCCCGCACACGGCTGCACCGAAAGTCAGAACACCCGCCCGCTCCAGAATACCTGAGGACAGATCATGAACCGCACGATATCCATGGCGGTGGCCTGATGCTCGGGATCATCGGTGGCACAAGCCTTCTATATGCAAGGCTTCCCGACCTGGAGAAGAGGGTGGTGCACACGCCATACGGCAACAGCGAGGTGATGGGAGGCGAAGTCGCCCTCCTCCTCCGGCACCAGCGGAATACCCCGCCGCACCGTATCAACTACCGGTCGCACCTCTCTGCCCTCGCGCTCCTTGGCGTGGATCGGCTGGTGGTGCTCGGATCGTCGGGGTCGCTCAAGAAAGAGATCCCCCCCGGGAGCATGGTGATCCCGACCGATTACTTCTCCTCCGCAACCGTTCCCACCCTCCATGATCATGCCATATGCCACGTGCACCCTGGATTCTCCCCGGAGTTGTCGAACAGGCTGAAGGAGATCGTCGCCGAGGCCATATTCGGGGGGACCTACGTCCAGACCATGGGGCCGAGGATCGAGACCGTGGCGGAAGTGAGGGCCCTTGCCCTCTGCGGCGATATCGTGGGGATGACGCTTGCGAGCGAGGCGACCCTTGCAGTCGAACTCGGGATGGAGGTTGCGGCGCTCTGCACCATCGACAACTACGCAAACGGGCTTTCGGACGAGCTGCTCACTTACGAGCGGATCGTGGAATGCTCGGCGCGCCATAAAGAGCGAACAGAGGCGATCGTCTCCCGGATCATCCGGAAGCTCGCATAGGTGATATTTGCATGAAACAGACGAATAGGAAAGGCACGTCGCTCCTGATCGAGCGGGTTGTCGTGAATGGAACGCTCCAGGACATCTTCGTGGACGAGACCGGGACTATCGCCTCGGTGGGTGAGGGCACTGCACGCGCCTTTCGCAGCGAGGCGGAGACCTCTATCGACGGTGCCGGCGACCTGGCGCTCCCGGGGCTCGTGAATACCCACACGCATGCCGCCATGACCCTGCTGCGTGGCTATGCCGACGACATGCCGCTGCAGGAATGGCTGACCCAGAAGATCTGGCCCCTTGAAGCCCACCTTACCGGGCAGGACGTATACTGGGGCACGAAAATCGCGTGCCTCGAGATGATCAGGTCCGGCACCGTGGCCTTCAACGACATGTACTTCTTCATGGATGAGGCCGCACGGGCGGTTGACGAGATGGGGCTCTGCGCGGTCCTCGCCTATGGGTTCATCGACCTCTTCTCAGAAGAGAAGCGCGAGGCGGAGTGCAAGGTGACCCGGGACTTTGTCTCAACGATCCACGGCATGAAAAACCCCCGGATAAAGGCAGCCGTAGGGCCGCACGCAGTCTACACTGTCTCGCCCGAAGGGCTGAGGTGGGTCTCCGAATTCGCCGCAGAAAAGGGGATCGGGATCCACGTCCACCTGAGCGAGACGGAAAAGGAGGTAGCCGACGCAGTCTCCCAGTGGCAGAAGCGCCCGGTCCAGATTCTCGACGAATGCGGCGTCCTGACACCCCGGACGGTGGCGGCTCACTGCTGCTGGCTTGACCGGGACGAGTGCAGCCTTCTTGCGAAAAGGGGCGTGCACATTTCGCACAACCCGGCCAGCAACATGAAGCTTGCCACAGGGAGGGCTATGCCCTACCACTGGCTGAAAGACGCAGGGGCGTCCGTCACCCTCGGGACTGACGGGTGTGCCTCCAACAACAACCTTGACCTCTTCGAGGAGATGAAGATCGCATCGCTCCTCCAGAAGCATGCCTGGAACTCCCAGACCCTGCTTCCCGCCGGGGAAGCGCTCGCGATGGCGACCTCTGCGGGCGCAACGGCACTCGGGTTCGGGCGGGGCGTGATCGCCCCCGGCGAGCCTGCGAACCTCATTCTTGTGGACTCCCGTGCAGTCTGCAATACTCCGCTCCACAATATCGTCTCGAACCTTGTCTATTCCTGTTCCGGGAGCGCAGTGAAGACCACTATCTGCCAGGGGATGGTGCTGATGAAGGACCGGGTCGTCCCCGGAGAGGAGGAGATCCTCGCAGGCGCTGCAAAGGCTGCGGCATCGCTCGTGAAGAGGGCGGTGGAAGAGAAGGAAGAGGGTGTTTTCCCCCCACTCCCCGATGAGTGAGGCGGCTTTTCCCTCATCGATAACGCTCCATCGGGACTGATGCATCGTGGGCACATCCCCTGATCATGATTGAGGCAGTGTTGGGAAACAGGAAGTACCGATTGGTATCTCGGTAAACCCTACCCACGGGCTATCGCGTATGGAGGAAGGGGGATTCTCCCCCTCCAGTCAGATGATTACTATGAATCATGGCGACCGCCAGGTCGCCTCGGGGTCGAGGGGCGGAACCCTCGCGGCGTTTCCCCCTCACCATAACTGGCTAGGATCTTTCATTCCTGAACAAGACCGAACTCATCACATGATGACGCTCTTGGGGCTTCGCCCCGCCACTGTGGCATC
>CAZRCH010000016.1:0-35248 GCA_964598545.1 uncultured Methanolinea sp.
GGAGATGCTGGTATTTAATTACGGTGTAGCGGTAAAAGTACGTCAGGGAAGGTCAGCACATGATGCCGGGAAATATCAACCCCAGGAAGATGAAGCAGATGATGAAGCAGCTGGGGATGCAGGTGGAACAGTTTGAGGACGTGCAGCAGATCGTGATCACCACCGGAAAAGGGAGGTACGTCTTCGATTCCGCGGAGGTCGCGGCAATGACCATGCAGGGGATCACCACCTACCAGATCACCGGTGAGCCGAGGTTCGAGGCCGCCGCACAGGAGATCCCGGAGGATGATGTGAAGATGGTCGCCGAGCAGGCCCAGGTCAGCCTCGATGCCGCCCGCGAAGCCCTCCAGAAGACGGGCGGAGACATCGCCGAGGCCATCATCCATCTCACCAGCCATGTTTGAGGCGGGGGAGCGGGTCCTGCTGGTTGGAGGAGGGAGGACATTTTTCGTCCGGGCCGGGACAGGGTCGTTCTCCACCGACAGGGGTGTCATCGACCTCGACGCCCTGCTGCAGGCATCCCCGGGGGATATCATCACCACACATACGGGACAGGACTTCAGGGCGCTCACTCCCCGCCCCACCGACTTCTTCTCGCGGGCCAGCCGGAGCGGGGCCCCCATGCTCCCAAAGGACATCGGTCTTGTCATCGCCTACACGGGAATGAATAACAGGGACGCTGTGCTCGATGCCGGGACCGGGAGCGGCATTGCCGCCATATACTTCGGGGGGATTGCAAAGACCGTCAGGACCTGCGAAATACGGCCCGAATTCTCCCGCCTGGCCGAGAAGAACATCCGGGACGCGAGGCTCCAGAACGTGGAGGCGGTATGCGGGGATTTCCTGAGTGCTGAGGGGCTTTACGACGTCGTTCACCTCGATCTTACCATTACTCCCGATCATGTGCACCACGCCCATTCGCTCCTCTGCCCCGGAGGTTACCTCGCCTGCTATACTCCGTTCCTTGAGCACCTCTTCACCGTGATGGATGCCGCGGGAGAATTGTTTACCGAAGTGCTGGCGCACGAGTGCATCGAGCGTGAGATGACCCGGAGTGCCAGGGGTTCGCGCCCCTCTACCCGCGTGTGCCATAGCGGGTATGTCACGGTTGCGAGGAAATAGGGGGTTGGAAGACACAATTATAAAGAACGGATCTCCCACTCTCAATCCATTGGTTTTTTTATAGTGAAAGGATGAATGACTTTCTCTCACCATTTCAGGAAAAATACAAATCAAAGCATTTTTATATATAAAATTATATAATTGATAACTTATACTGAGTTCCTCAGTATGGACTGGTGGATGAATGAAAAAGATTATTCTCATCACAATTTCTCTTGCACTCCTCGCCGTAGGAATGGCAATGGCAGCTGACCCGATCCCTGCGACTATTGAAACGCAGGGCATCATGACTTCCACATCAGGAGTTTTTCATGGAACGATGACCAACACGGAGTCCGTTGTCTGGAGCCAATCAAACCTTGATCTCCGGAACAACCCTCCGCTCGGCCAGAATTACAATATTTATGGAATCCCGATTAGCAGCAATTACCTTTGGCTCGAATTGGACCTGGATTTCCTTGATATTGATGGTGTCAATATTGGAGATATCACGTTACTCGCTCCCGAACGCCAGGCCGTGATGTCATACGCAGAGTCTATCATCGCTGACAACGGGTATGGCGAGTTCAATGGTGTCCAGGCCCTCGACACCGGCAACAAGGTAGCCAACCAGAAGAACTTCAACTCCGTTGAGCAGTTTGACTTCGTCGCGTTCAGCGACGCAATGGGAAGGGCGACCACTTCCGAGAGCTTGCTGCTCGACCTGGCAAGCCAGGGATCGGACGCGAGAGAGAGGTTTATCTGTCCCTTTGCGACCGGCGATGAGGGCTATATACCGGCATACTGCAACGTGTACGAGATGGGAAGTTCTTTTTCCGGAAGCCAGGTCTCGATGGTTACCAGGGCAAGTGAGAACCACATCGCAAAATCTGCCGATGTGCCGACTCAGGTTGACTACTCTGTCGGCCTATCAGGAACCGGTTCCGTTGCCTCCTGGATCAATTCGCACGTCATGGAGGGCCGGACCGGCGGGCACCTGGAACTGGACAACCCTCTTGGACTCCCTGTGCAGGCAAATTTCCTTTGGAACTACGACACCGGTGCTCCGTTTACGGGTCCCGGCACAGGCTTCATGCAGAGCGTTGACCTTGTCTATAAGGAGAAGACCACCATATCGGGCGTGATCGAGTCCTTCAGCAAGTCGATGAGTGTCCAGGACGCGGTAAGGCGCCTGTAAACACCCCGGTATCGGTGGATGA
Source organism: uncultured Methanolinea sp. (assembly GCA_964598545.1). Taxonomy (GTDB): domain Archaea; phylum Halobacteriota; class Methanomicrobia; order Methanomicrobiales; family Methanospirillaceae; genus Methanolinea_A. The sequence goes on from CAZRCH010000016.1 coordinate 2,322, forward strand.
AAACACGGGCTTTTTATAAGCCCAGAACTCATTTTTTCTGCGGATGATGAATAATCCACATAATACCTGCAGACGACATCCGCAGGAGATACCTCCTGAACGCCGTGCACGCGCCTGTCAATCTGCCAATCGATATAAAAGACACTATAACCACAGTGGGAAATACGCAGGTATAATGTTGATATAAGTACTCAGCCTCTTTTACGCGAAGACAGTGCTATCCTCGCGACGACATTTCCCAACTATACCTGTGCCGGTCAGTTGATCTGATACGTAACTCGACAATCCATGACCACTTTCGGAAAACAACAGACCAGAATCATCAATCGTTGAACGGAAAAGAGAGAAAGGTTCTTATGTTGCTGTAGCTAAAATGTCTGGTTGATGCTGAGAGTATCAGCATAAACTGTAGGAGGAACAAAATGAAGAAATTCGCATTCGCGGTCCTCGCCATCGCTCTCCTTGTGGGAAGTGTAATGGCAGTCGACCCCATCAATGCAACAACCGAGACTCAGGTCATCTCCACCAGCACTGCTGTCGTAGTGATGGGAACCATGACCAACTCGGAGTCTGCAGTCCTGACCATGTCCAACCAGGACATACGCAACAACCCCCCGCTGAACCAGTGGACGGCAATTGACCCCGTTACTGGAGGACCTGATCTCGCAGCACCCTGGGACAACCAGTGGACCCCTGAGCGCCAGGCTGTGTTTTCCTACACCGAGTCTGTCCTCGCTGACAACGGCTACACCGAGTTCAACGGCGTCCAGTCCATGGACACTGCCAACAAGGTAGCCAACCAGAAGAACTTCAACTCCGTTGAGCAGTACGACTTCGTTGCCTTCAGCGATGCAATGGGCAGGATTACCACCTCCGAGAGCCAGCTGCTCGACCTTGCGAGCCAGGGATCCGATGCATTCGACCGGATGCTCTGTCCGTTCGCAACCGGTGACGCTGGATTCATCCCGGCATACTGCAACGTCTACGAGATGGGCAGCTCCTTCACTGGCAGCCAGGTCTCCGCAGTAACCAGGGCGAACACCAACTTCATCGCAAAGGCCGCCGATGTGCCGACCCAGATTGACTACTCCGTTGGTCTCTCCGGAACCGGCTCCGCAGCTGCATGGGTCAATGCCCACGTCATGGAAGGCAGGACCATGGGCCACTACGATACAATCACCGATCTCGCCACCGGTGACAACTGGTCGCCCGGATTCTGGAACTACGACACTGGAGCAATCTCCCCGAGGAACGGCTTCGCCCAGAGCGTCGACCTTGTCTACAAGGAGAAGACCACCGCATCCGGCGTGATCGAGTCCTTCAGCAAGTCCATCAGCATCCAGGACGCCATCAGGCGCCTGTAAGCAACCAGTATTGAAGGATGACCACTGGGGCTCTTTAAAGCCCCAATTTTTTTATTCGCTTCAATCGTTGTCTTCTCTTGCTTCAGATTTTATCAGGATCGAGAGAAGGATATTGTGTCATTTTTACCACCAATCCTCCTCAAAAATGACGACGATGAATTTGAGATACCCCACTCATGAAAGTCCTGGTTGAAAAAGTGAGGGTTGTCGTTTTGTGACCCATGCGCGATTATCCCTGCCACTCGCGGAATTGCCTCGAAGGTTCCACCTATCGATCCTGGAGGCGGCACTTCGGCCGCCAATGGTGCCTTCGATGTGGCAGGATTGAGTTCGGAACTATGATTCAGATCATGGAAACGGCGGCGGGTAAAAAAACATTCACATTGGCGTTGAAAGAACGAAATTATCAGTGGATATTCACAAAAAAGCAAGGAAACCTGCGTTATGGTAATGGGATTATCTGCCAATAATGATACGGAGGAGGGTATCTCAATCAACTGGCTTCATGAAGAGTACCCATCCAGTTTGGAAGGAAAAGATAATCGCATCTGCTGTCACTGTGCAGGATAAATTGATTGCTCTGTTTTTCTCTTTCTTCTTTGGCTCTTCGCTATCTGGTGTGGGTAGGATTGATGATCCTGACACATTTTGTGGAGGCTGTCCACCCCCACACCCCCATATACGATGCATGCCGTCGCCCCCGAAGGACGCCCCGGCGGCGGTTGGAGTGACTGAATTGGTATACAGATAACACCCTCGATTCAGTCTCCCCACACAAAACATCGAGGAGGCTCTTCTTTTCATTTTTTTTTTTTTTTGAAATGAAAATCCAGAGTGGACTCGATTACCAGTCTTTTATGCTGTTCGGTTGCACATTTAAGGGCAGAATACTACAGAGAAAAAGCATTTATTCCTGGAAAGGGAATATTGTCCCGTTAAGGAGGAATCATATGAAGAACATCACCTGCCTGGTAATGGGCATTCTCACCCTCTCTCTGCTGATAGGCAGTGCATCTGCGCTGTGGGAGAACATGACCCCTTCCGCCTGGGGTTCATACGAGGATGCATTCAAAACCCCTAATCTAACCCCTTCAAGTTGGGCTTCTTACGAGGATGCCTTCAAGATCCCGGAACTGACCCCTTCAAGTTGGGCTTCTTACGAGGACGCATTCAAGGTCCCGGAACTGACCCCTTCAAGTTGGGCTTCTTACGAGGACGCATTCAAGGTCCCGGAACTGACCAACGCGTGGTCTTATAATAATCCGAGTGCATTTAAACTCCCTGAAGTGACTCCTTCAATGTGGTCATCCTACGAGGACGCGTTCAAGACCCCTGAACTGACTAAGGCATGGTCGTATAACAACCCGAGAGCATTCAAAATCCCCTGGGAATGACCCCAAGAACTGAGAAGTGAATTCCCCTCAAAATTTCCTTTTTTTTGGATTGTCTCGCCTCTACCAGGCAGAGATTATCCAATGTTCTTTGAGATAAGAAGTATAACGCATTATTTCCTCAATGTTTCCTGCGCTTGATTTGAGGACACCAATAAGAATGTCCCGCACGTTCAGGAGCCTGAATACCACTCATTTTTAAGAATTCTCTTTTGAAAAACCTCAACCTCCGAGCGATTATTTCGTACCCGGGAGAGCTTCTCGCCCGCAAATCCCCTTAAGGTGACGCAACAGGGAGTGATTGCGTGGGCACTTATGTCAGACTGCCGGCGTCTATTTGCGACGACAGGAAAGCCTTTATAATTCCAGTTGAAATACCTGTACATCATACAAAATATTTGGAGTAGGTGAGATCATGAGAAGATATTCCGTCCTCGTATTGGCCCTGGCATTTTTTATTGTCGGACTCGGAATGGCTGATTCTGCTGCGTATTCGAGCGTGGGTGATATGGGAAGCTCTTTTACCGGCTCCCAGGTATCGATGGCAACTGCCACCAATTGGAACCCGGTTTCCATGGACTACAGTGTGAGCCTTTCGGGAGTTGGCACCGCATCCGCATGGATCAATGCCCGCATAATGGAAGGCAGAACAGGCGCGACATTCGACCAGATTCGCAATAATTTCGGTTCCTTCACCCCGGGATTCTGGAACTATGACACCGGCGCTGCATCACCTTCCAACGGATTCATGCAGGGCGTCGACCTCGTCTACAAGGAGAAGACCACCGCGTCTGGAGTCATCCAGTCCTTTGAAAAATCGATGAGTATTACGAACATGAACAGTGGTTTTTGCTCGTTCTGTTAACACCACTGCAGATAATTCCTTCTTTTTTTATCTTCGTGCGTATGGCAGTCTTTGTGTACCAGTTATTTTACATCAGTTTTGATAATGTTCCCGGTGAATAACATGGTCATTTCACCCACCTTAAAAAATACAGTATCATGTAATTGGTTCTCTGAAAGACTCATGACCCGATTAAAACCCCCCTGAACTCTCAGGAACCCTTGTGAATTGAAACGGCAGAAACTATTTATTTTCAAAAACCGACTCTATAATTCTGATGCTGTGAGTATCGGAACCAAACTACAGGAGATGATCAATGAAAAAACTCGGAATCACTGCCCTGGTATTACTCGTCCTGTTCTCAGGGATGGGAATAGCGGATGACGCGGTTGGGGCCACCCGCCAGACGCAGGGAATCACCACGGTCACCCATGTGGTGGTCTATGGAACGTTCACCGACAGTGCCGAGGCGGTCTGGGTCTCGTCGAACCAGGACCTGCGGAATAACCCCCCGCTGAATAACTACAGCGATGAGCGGGATGAGCAGGGAGCCCTCACCGGCAACCAGGCCTGGACCCCCGAAGCCCAGTATACCATGTCCTACAGCGAACAGACGCTTGCGGACAACGGGTATATCGAGTGGGACAAGACGGTGAGCCTCGATACCGGGAACAAGGTTGCAAACCAGGACAACTTCAAGGCGACCACGCAGTTTGACTTCGTGTCGTTTGAAGATGCGTTTGGAAGGGCGACGTTCTCGGAGAGCCTGATGCTCGATGGCGCGAGCATGGGTTCGGATGCGGGGAACCGCATGTTGTGCCCGTTCGGCACCGGTGACAGCGGCTATATCCCGGCGTACTGCAACATCGTCGAGATGGGAAGCTCCTTCACCGGCTCCCGGGTATCGATGATCACCCAGGCAAGCGAGCGCCATGTCGCAGCGTCTGCGGATGTGCCGGTCGGTATGAGCTACAGTATCGGCCTCTCGGGAATCGGCTCGGCCGCCGCATGGATCAATGCCCATATCATGGAGGGCAGGACCGGCGGAGTGTTCGGGACGTATGCCGCACCTGACGGGAACACCTACGAACCAGGGTTCTGGAACTATGACACCGGCGCTGCATCACCTTCCAACGGATTCATGCAGGGCGTCGACCTCGTCTACAAGGAGAAGACCACCGCGTCCGGTGTGATCGAGTCCTTCAGCAAGTCGATGACGTACCAGTCCGGGGTTCGCAGGATTTGAGACTTGGATTTTGGGGTGGGGCAGAAAATGCCCCATCGATTTTTTTGCGGGAGTATCCTCTGTTGAACTTCTGAGATATCCTATGATACTGGCAGGTTCCACAGATGTTAAGAACTTTTATGCCTAACTTTTACGAATGAAGATCAGTCCCTGGCTCTTGCTTCTCCTGGTCCTGGCATGCGCATCTCTTGCCGGGTGCATATCGCCGCAACCCGCTGATCTCCTCGAAGAAGCCGGGGCGTTCCAGCAGAAGGGGGATTTTCCCCAGTCCCTCGAAAAATACGACGAGGCCATCGCTCTGCACGCAAACAACAGCGCTGCCTGGGCAGGGAGAGGCGAGGTTCTCGACCTGATGGGAAGAGACGTGGAAGCGCTCCATTCCTACAATCAATCACTCTCCATTGACCCCACTTCAGTAAATACCTGGATTCGGATGGGTGATGTCCTGGCCAGGATGGAACAGAATGAAGAGGCATTTTATGCGTATGATCGTGCCATCGGGCTTGACCCTAATGCCACATTGGCATGGAACGGGGTAGGCGAAGTCTGGGCACGCGAAGGGAGGTATAAGGACTCTGCTGCCGCGTTCTCGATGGTTCTGCGGACGAACACCTCCTATTCTCCTGCTGCAAAGAAACTTGGTGACGTGCTCGTGGAATTAAAGGAATATGACCAGGCACTTCGTTCGTATGAGTATGCGCTCAATGTCAGTCCCACGTACGGCGAGGCTGCGCTCGCGAAAGGCGATCTCCTCTCGCAATTCGGGAAATACCATGAAGCCCTGGACGCATATCGGTATGCACTCACGTATCTGCCCACCAACACCTTGCTTATGTACCATATGGCGTCCGTCCAGACCGCGACAGGGGACTATGGGGATGCCATCGCTACTTACGACCGCGCAATTGCTGTCGAACCAGAGAATGCAACATTCTGGGCGTACAAGAGCTTTCTCCTCAATAACCTGGGACAATTCAATGAATCGCTTGCGATAGCGGACACGGCGATTGCACTGGACCCCCAGAACAGCGTGGCATGGAACAACAAGGGATTCTCTTACAATTCCCTGGGCCGTTTCGACGATGCGGTGAATGCATATTCCTCGGCGATTGCCGCGAACCCTGGAAATGTGGCCGCCCTTGCCAACCGGGGATTTGCGTATCTGAACCTTGGGAACAACACCGCTGCGGCCAGGGACCTGGACCGTGCCATCTCCCTTGAACCCGGATTCTCGTCCGCCTGGGCATACCGGGGCCAGCTCTCTCTGCGACAGGGTAAATATGACGACGCGGTCCGGGATGCGACACGTGCAGTGGAACTTGACCCGCGGAATGCGTATGGATGGTCGACCCAGGGGTCGGCATTCCTCCAGAAAGGGCAGTTCAAAGACGCTGCAGCCTCTTTCGATCGTGCAATTGCACTCAACCCGATGTCGCTCGATCTCCTGCTCAACAAGGGATATGCTCTGCAGGCCGCAAAGGACAACACGGGGGCTATCGCTGCCTATGACAGGGTCCTCTCGATTGATCCCGGGAATAGCGCGGCCTGGGGATACAAGGTCTCGGCCCTCCAGGGCCTTGGAAGGGGACTGGAAGCAGTCCTGATCACCGACAGGGAACTCAAATCTGACCCTGGAAACCAGACACTCCTTATGAGAAAGGCATATGCGCTCGCTGCCCTGCAGCGCCCAAGCGAGGCGATGCTGGTGTACCAGCGCATACTCGAGCGCGACCCGTCGAATATAGAGGTACTGCTCTGGAAAGCGATGCTCCAGTTCACCATCGGTGATTATCTTGGGGCCATCACCACCTATGATACCGTGCTCGAACTCAATCCCCGGACGACCGAAGCGTATGTGTACAGGGGGGTCGCTCTCTACCGGGTCGGCGAATACAGGAAGTCCCTTGACACTTACGACTACCTCATCACCCTTGATCCCCGCATCTCGATGGCATGGACAAACCGCGGGTATGCGTTAATCAAGCTCGGCCGTATCCAGGACGCGATCAAGTCCTTTGACAGGGCGCTTGAGTTGTATCCGGGGAACAGCGATGCAAGATACGGACGGGTAGAGGCAATACGCGTGATGTGGCCTTCGTATACTCCTGCATGGGACAGGTAAGCTAGTCCCAGTGGTGCTGGTATCCGAGTACGTGCACAGGCCGGCCGTCCATCTTCACGAACGGCTCTTCGATGACCCGCCCAATGACATGCAGGTCGGGGATTGGAAGGGGAAGGACTTCGGGCCTGCAGGTGAACAGCAGGCCAAAGTCTCCACCCCCCCGGAGCGCGAGATCGAGCCCGGTATCAGGGGGGATCCCCTGGATTATCGGGATTTGGGCTGAGAAGACCTCGTACCCGCAAGAATTTGCCTCCTTCATGTCAAAAAGTGACGAGATGAGGCCATCGCTCACATCCATCATCGACGAGGCGCCTGCGGCGGCAAGCACTCTTCCTTCCTCCACCCTGGGGCACGGCGTCAGGAGATACTGCAGGTATTGTGTGTTTCCCTCAAGCGCCGCCTGTGCCCTGCCTGGGACCCCCACGATCCCGATCATGTCCCCTACTTCTGACCCGGCCCTACGGACGGGGCGCTGAGAGAACCCTATCCCCGAGCTGACCACGGTGAGCTCCCTGTGGGAATCAAGGTCTCCTCCGGCAAACCGTGCACCATAGGTCTCGCAGCATGCCTTTGCTCCTTCCAGGATCTTTCGGAGCCGGGAAGGTTCGTCGAGCCCCACGGCCAGGAGTATGTCTGCCGGCTCAGCGCCCATTGCCGCAATATCGGAGAGGGTGACCGCGACGCTCATCCACCCCACCTGCCAGTCGGTCATCCCCTTTGGGAAATCGGTGCTCGCATGGAGCATATCGGTGGATGCGACCAGGAACCAGTCACCCACGCGGAGAACGGCACAGTCGTCGAGGACCGCGTCCCTTCCCACCACATCCATGACCACCTTCTTCAAGGCACGCTCATCCAACCTTCTTCATCTCCTTTCCGCGCTCTGCCTGGTATTCCCTGAAGATCTCTTCGAGCATCCTTCCCTTCTTCTCCTTCTCGTACTCTGCCTGGGACTCCTGCCATTGCCTGATTGCCGCTCTGAACTGCCCGGGGTCCGCTGCCCCTCGCCCTCCTTTCACCACCACCCTTACATGATCTGTGGAGAGGACTGGGGTATTAAACTCGCGAAAGACCTCTTCCACCTCCCGGGCGACGGCGTCGCCTGCGAATTCTCCAACCAGCAGCGCCGCTATCCCCGCCTGTGCCAGGTCTTTTACGGCGCTCTTTCCAAAGCCTTCGATACGGGGCACATAGAATACATCCCCTTCACGTATTCCACTCTCGGCCGAGACGGCCTTGACACCCTCCCTGGTGAGTGCGGGCAGGATCTTGAGCGGGATGGTCTCTCCCGACAACAGGGCCTCGTCAAACTCCTTCATCCTCTCTATGCGTTTCTTCAGCGCCCGGTTCGCCCTCTCCTCCTTGCGAAGCCTTTTTTTGAGGTTCTGGATGATCACGTCCCTCTTTGTGACCTCGGCGTCGGAGCGCACCTTCTGGTCCTGACGGGAGCGGACTCTCTTCAGCCGCTCCTGCAGTCGGGCTCCCTGGCGTTCCTTCTCCTCGACCTCTTCCTGGAGCTCCCCCACAAGAACCCGGAGCCGCTTGATGGTCCCGTCCAGGATACGGATCCGCTCATCCCGTGCGGCGTCAATCTCCACTGCCGGCGCCTGCTGCTCGGCCGGTGCCACCTTCCCTTTCAGGTCCCCGATCACCTGCTCTACGGAATGGCCGCGGACGATCCCTGCCCTCACCTCGTCGAGTTCATACCCCGGCGGGACCCTCTTCTGGAGGCTCTGAAACTTGTTGCGGTAGTTACGAAACGCTTCCAGTGCAGCCGACAGCGCATCGCGCTCGTGGTCGTTCTGGTAGACGTATCCCGAGGTGAGGGCATGCTTTGTCTCGACGCTCATGTCCTGGCGCGGGGTGTGGGCAACCGCGTTGAAGGCTCGCCTGACCTTCTCGACCGAGAACGGCATCTCGTGCACGTCTGACGCGATGATAAGGGGTTTGCCCACCCGGTAGAGCGCCTCGATCACCCCTGACATGGAGATCTGGCGGGAGCTCTGGAGGTGGAGGAGTTTCCCGTCGAGGTCGAGGGCGGCGATTGCCGTGGTCGTCCCTGGATCTATCCCTGCGATCAGGTACGGCGGTTTGCTGGAGAGGGGGCGGAACCGTATCCGCTCGAGCCTTTTGCCGGAGATACGCACCTGCACATCCGCCCCCCGGAAAGTGGAGACCGGCAGCTGGTCCCTTTGGACCTGGACGGTGAACGCGACCCTGCTGCACCCCCCGAATGCCCGCGTCTCCCGCTTCTGGTACCGGAGACCTGCCGCCATCAGCTCAAGGCCAATCTCCCTCGCCTTCGCCTGGACCGCCCCGTGGATCTTCCGGACGTACCGGTTCTGGCTCCACCCTCCCTTGCCAGGCGAGCGGTGCCTGCTCACGACGATCTCGCTCTCGTTCTCAAATGCGACAACCTCCGCACCTGCACCGAGCGCCGCGACCCTCGCGATCGTCCGCGCCTCATCGAAGGGATCGAACCGGTTGAAACTGATATTGTACCTGCTTGCGACCTTTCCCAGGGTCTCCTTCCTCTCGCCTCCCGTCACCTGGACCAGGCGCACTGCGGGAGGGAGCGCCTGGAGGAACGAGAAGAGGTCATGCTGGTCCACAGAGACCTCCTGGAGGCTGTCGACCGCGAGGATATCGGGCTTTTCCTGGTTCAGGAGCCGCAGGAGGCGAAATCCCGATACCTCCGACTCGCTCACGATCTCGCGGCCTGACATGACCACCAGGGCATACATCGGCCTCCTCGACCTGGACCGCACCGAGCCCTTGATCACGTCAATGCCAAAGACCTTCATCCGGTCACCCTTGCGAGGGCTGCCTCAGGGTCAGCGGTGACCCTGAACTTGCGCGAGAAGTAGCGCAGGATGTGTTCGACATCCCGGGCGAGGACCTGGGCTGCGTTCGGGTGTTCGGGCGAGATCCACTGTGGCCAGTCGATCAGCACCACGTCGTTGCCGTCTATCATCACGTTGAACTCCGAGAGGTCGGCGTGGATCACCCCGAGGCGGTACGCCTCCCCTATCGCTGCCAGGATCGCCTCCATGGTTCCCGCCGGGTCCTCCGGGCGGCACCGGTGTAAGTTCACTCCATGGATAAATTCCATCGCCACCACGTTCCGGCTCCTGTCGACGGGGATGGGGACCCGGACGCGGGGGTGGAGCTTTTTGAGGGCCGCGTGCTCCCGCTCAGCGGAGAACCGGGACGCAAAGATCCAGGGGCAATGCCCCTCCTCGGGGAGGTACTCCCGCGAGAGCCTGACCGACTGGAACGACCGCTGGCCGACGTGGTGGAACTTGAGGGCCATGCTCCCAAGGCCGACCGCCTCGTACACCACCGACTCCTTCCCCTCCCCGATCTTCGGGCCCAGCGCGGATACCGTCCCCTTTTTCACAAGGGAGAGGAGGGCCAGGGTATCGTAGCCCGAGAATATGAGGCTGTACCCCTCGTAGGGCACCACGTCGTAGCGCACCATGCCCATCTCCATGAGCCTGCCGAGCCGGAAGAGAGTTTCGGATTCGGAGAACCCGGTGGATTTTTTGATCAGCTCGAGAGGGACCCAGGCGTGGGTCCTCATCAGGCGCTCCAGGGTATGCAGAATGCGTATCTCGTAGGGGTGGAGCTGCCGGATATGGTCGGCAGAAATTGCCATGTGTGCTACACAATTTATCTATCCGGATGATAAAGGTTGATCTGATCTCCCCCATGCGCTGTAGCAAGTGCAGGCGCCCTGCCATTCTATTCCAGCGTTATTCCGGCCTCCACCTCTGCCGGGAGCATTTTTTCGCTGACCTAGAGGCCAAGGCAAAGCGGGACATCCGGGTGCGCAGGTGGATCCGCCCGAATGACACGGTCGCCGTCGCCCTCTCCGGGGGGAAGGACTCGACCGCTCTCCTCCACTTTCTCCATTCCCTTCTCTTTCGGAGGCGGGACGTGCAGCTGCTCGCCGTCACCGTGGACGAGGGGATCTCCGGGTACCGGGACCCCGGCGAGGCCCGGAGGATCGCCGAGGGTCTCGGCGTCCCTCACGTCACGGCCTCGTTTCGCGAACACTACGGGACGACCATCGACGGGATCGTGGCGAGGAAGGGCGATGCCCTCTCCTGCTCTTACTGCGGGGTGCTTCGCCGCCACCTTTTGAATGTCGCCGCAAGGGAGCAGCATGCTACCCGCCTTGCGCTCGGGTTCAATCTGGACGACGAGGCTCAGAGCGTGCTTATGAACGTGCTCAGGGGGGATTCTGGCAGACTCCTGCGGGCCCCCGGGCCACGGGATGGGTTGGTACCTAGGATCAAGCCGTTCCTCCACATCCCCGAGCGTGAGGTTGCCCTCTACGCGTACCTCGTCACCGGGCGTATCGACACCGGCCGATGCCCATACTCCCAGAATGCCCTCCGTGCGGGTGTCCGGAGGCTGCTGAATGGCTATGCCTGGGACCACCCCGGAACCCGCCATGCCCTTGTCAACCTGGGAGACGAACTCTCAGAGATCGGTGCAGCGCGAGAGGGGGAGGTGCATGCCTGTGAGCGGTGCGGTGAGCCCTGCGGTGACGTCTGCCGCTCCTGCCAGATCCTCTACGAGGTGGGCCATGGCGAATGAGGCTGGAAGGAGGGGAATGGTTCGCGGGGAAGCGTGTCGCCCATCGGGGACCGGATAAAACGTGTGGCCTGTCGGCGTGCGGATAGTGAATACAAAAGATTCTTGCCGGGACCGGGTGATCTCTTCCGGGCAATAAGAATGGGTGGGGAGGACTCCATGGACCAGGATACGGGATGCGCACTGGGGAGAATTGAGCAGCTGATCAGGCATGCGTACTGGAGCAGCGGCAGCAGTGGGATCGTTATCGGGCTCTCGGGGGGTATTGACTCGGCAGTGGCCGCGACCATGTGCTGCCGTGCGGTGGGCGGGGAACGTGTGTCTGCCCTTGTCCTCCCAAGCAGTGTGACCCCCCCTGAGGACATCGAGGACGCGGAAGATATCTGCCGGCGGCTCCGCATGGAATGCCGCGTGATCAGCATTGACCCCATACTGGACGCATACCGTACGATGCCGGGGTACACCGAGAGCCCGTACCTGCGAGGGAACCTCATGGCGAGGACCCGGATGACGATCCTCTATTACCACGCCAACCGGGACAGGAGGCTTGTGTGCGGTACCTCCAACCGGACCGAGTACCTCCTCGGGTACTCTACCAAGCACGGGGACAGCGCCGCCGACATCCAGCCGATCATACACCTGTACAAGACAGAGGTCTACGCGCTGGCAGAGACGATGGATCTCCCGGAACGGGTGCTGAAGAAGCCTCCCTCGGCTGGCCTCTGGCCCGGGCAGCGGGACGAGGAGGAGATCGGGCTTACCTACACAAAGATCGATGCGGCGCTCGCCGCCCTCTCCAGGTCAGGTTGGAAGAGCCGGGACGAGGTCGAGGAGAAGGTGCTCACAATGGTCCGGGCAGGTGAGCACAAGCGGCTCCCGCCACCCGGCCTCATCCCGCCCGGGTGAAGAACTCCCCGAACCGCTCGGGGTGGTTGAGGCACCCGAGGCGGGGATCCCTCTCTTTCACCAGGTCGTAGATCGGTCCCCTGAAAGGCGATGTCGGCAGGAACACTGCCGCCCGCACCCTGACCGGCTCCGGCACGGGGGGATACTCAGGGTTTTTTTCCAGAGTCCCGTCGGAGAGTTCGTAATACGCGGCGCCACGATGCGCCTCATAGAAGTCGTACTCGCTGGAAAACTCCGTGGATACAAGGTTCGCCATCACCAGTTCACTCCCGCCGGGGTTGATCGTCACATGGCCGAATCCCGGCGGCACCACTACGGTGTCGCCGGCCGTGGCCTCTACGAGGATCGTCTCTGATAAGTCACGCGCCTGCAGGAGGTAATGGGCTTTCCCCCCGAATACCTGGTATATCTCGGGATACCCGGTCCCTGCAGAGTTCTTTGGGTGGTAATGGCCCTTGGTCTTCACATGCTCCCCGCATACGATGGCCGGGGGGATGCAGGTAATATCAAAACGGATCGCGAGTGATGCCATCCACACCCGGTCGTCAGGTGAGGCTGCGAGGTCCCGGTACATCGAGTAGGCAGGGCCGCTGCAGGAGCACTCGCGGTCCCGGAGCACTGGTCTCAGGTCCTCCAGGCACCGAAGCTCCGGCACCCCCGCAATCTCTCGCCAGTTCTCCATCGAATGTTAGGTGCGTCTCTTCAGGATATAATATCCCGCTCCGCCCGCACAGGCGAGGATGACGAGAATCCCTGCAATCAGGAGGATTGGACTTTTACCTTCCACCACCTTCACCCTCACTTTCATCGGGTCGGAGATCGCGCTGTTGTCAAGGGCATCGCGATAGCGGATCTCAGAGTCGAGGCCGTATTCCTTGATGGTCGCACCAGCGTCCACGTTGACCTCGTACCTGGCAATCGCCTTCTCTCCGGGGGCGAGGTCGCCGAGATACGCCGAGTCGTCGTTGCTGGTGAATGGGTCCACCGCGCTGATCCTGGCCTGGGCGTGCCTGGCCGGCGCCGATCCCGTGTTCTGGTACTCCACTTCGATGACAGCCTTTTCACCTGCATGCACCTCTGATGGCGGGGAAACGACCGAGAACTGTATCTTGCCCCCCACCGGGACCCCGATGGTCAGGACGTCTGAGGTGACCACATCGCCGTCGCGGTCGGTGTACTGGCAGGAGAGGTCAAGCGGGTATTCACCCTCCCCCGCATCACGTGATACCGAGACCTTGAAGCGAGCCTCCCTGCTGCTGCCGGCGAAAAAATCCCCCACGTACAGGCTGCTGTCGGTCGGGATCACGGGGCTGTTGCCGTTCCTCGCAATCCTGAGGACGGCGTCCTTTGCATCCTCCGATCCCCGGTTCGTGACGGTGAGGACCAGGTAGCCTTCCGTACCTGCATTCAAATACTCACTTTTGAGGGAACTTGCTTCGAGCATCGCCTTCGGCCTGATCCTGACGGGGAGGTCAATGGTCTTGTCCACGTCCCTGTAGGTATAGGAGATGGCATCCTGCCCATACTGTTCCGCGGTCTTCAGGTATACGTAATGGACACTCAGGGGCAGGATATAATCCCCCGCCATGGCGTCCGCAGGCACCTTGACCGAGAAAGAGACAGCCGCCGTCTTGCCTCCGGGGATATCCCCTGCCAACTGGGGATCAGACCTGATAGCGAGGGGCGAGTCCCCGGCGCCCAGTCCGGCTTTCACGAGCTTTGCGGTACTGGGCAGGTCGTCCCGCTCCACGATCCCGGACCTGACAAACTTCATGTCAATCAGACCACGGTTCTCGATATTGACCTTTAATACGACATCCTCGCCAGGGGAGAACTCGTTTCTTCCGGCCACGGACGCGGAGAGGTCCGGGTCCCCAGTCAGGTACTTGACGTCCGCCATGACCGGCGTCCCAATTAAACCGATTAAAATAGCCAGAATCACGAAATGACGCATATTCATTTCAAACCACTTGTTGTTATTGCTATAACAACATTTAAGATTCGCCATATATAATGGTATGTAATGGCCGAAATGCCCCCATCCCACGTTCCCCTCACGGAGTCCCTCAAGTCTCTCGGCCTCACCAAGTACGAAGCCCTGGTGTATATCGGCCTTCTCAAGGTCTCGGGTGCGACTGCAACAGATATCCACGAGATCTCGGGGGTGCCCCGTGCGTCGGTGTACCCGGTACTGGACCGGCTCATCCAGAAGAACCTGGTCTCGGTCTCTCATGCGACGCCAAAACGGTTCGAGGCCATCCCCCCGGAGGACGGGATCGATCACCTGCTGGAGATGGTCGAATCTGATGCTGCCCGCGCAAAGAAGATGCTCACCCGGATCTACAGGGACAGGTCGTCAAGTGAGCGTGGCGACCAGGAGCTGATATGGAGCATCTACGGTGATGAACACATCCGCTCCCGCTTAATCGACCTCCTCCAGCACGCGGAGTGCTCACTCGATACCATCTTTTTCGGGGGGTTCCTTCGTGAAGAGATCATCGCGACCCTGCTCGCAAAGAAAGGAGCCTTCCCTATCCGCGTGCTGACGGACCGTTGGGACGGCCCTGTTCCCGAGAGTGTCACGGTGCACGTGAAGTCCCCGCCGGAGTCCTTAAAAAACCTCAAGCCCTTGTCGATCGCAGGAGGAGTCTTTCTCATTGACCAGCAAAAGGCCATGGTGGTCATGGTCTCGGGGGGAGAAGGGTCTACTGCACTCTATTCGGAGTCAAGAGGGTTCGTGAAATTCTTCTCGCTGTATTGGGAGCTCCTCTCCATGAACGAGGCGGTTCTCGGTTAAAACTCCAGTATCTCCTGCATCTCCTGGACGTCCATCAGCCCCTTTATTGCCTGGGTCATGACAAAGACGCCCCCTTCCTTGATTGCAGCCATGGGATTCGTCCCCCCGAGGGCGACGATCCCCATATACTGGGGGTCTACCGTGACCCCGAGGGCAGGGGTGTTCGGGAGGCCCACATCAAGTATTCCCGAGAAACTGCTTCCGGCAAGGTCGTCGATCACCTCTCCCACAAGGGTCTCGGCCTCCATATGGCACTGCCGGATGTTCGCGAGGATATTGCCGCTTCCTCTCCGCATCATCTCGTTGACCGACGTGATCTCCTGCGAGATGAGGGCCTGGAGCGGGTCGATGGTGGTGTGCTCGTAGAGGATCATGTGGGTGAACCGCCTGGGGATCCTGTTCTCTATCTCCACCACACCTCCCCCGATTGGGTTCGAGGGTACACCCTTCCTGAGGAGAACCCCGTCAAGCGTGGAGCTGCACATCGTGATGATGGCGCAGTGCCCTGCCGGGACCTGGAAATCTCCCACCGAGGCTCCCTCCTCGATGAACCGGACAAGGCCGCTCACGCATATCCCTGCCTTGAATGCATCCTTCATGACCGAGATGGCGTACTCGAGGTCCTCTTTTCTGATCAGAGAGAGGTTGTAGACGACAGTCCCTCTCCCTTCGCGGGGATCGAACGTCACCTGCATGGCATACTCCTCTATCCGGGTATGCACGAACTTGAGGGGGAGATTCATCTGTTCATTGAATCTCTCCTGTCAATAGAAAAATTGTTCTATAAGATGGAGGAAATGTATGGTTAATGGACGAAAAGCTTCGGGAAAAGGCGAGAAATGCGATAAAGTCCATCCTGGAGGCGGCGGGCTTCTCGGTGAACACGCTCGAGGACCCTTTTGACCTGGCCGAACGGGATGATGAATACCTTATTGTTCTGTGCAGCAACGACCCCGGTGAGATCGGGGAGTATGACAGCGGTGCCTTCCGCCTGATGAAAAACGGCGAGGAGATCACCTACAAAAAACTTCTCTTCTCCCTCGATCCTTCCGCCGGTGCGGGCAACTGCATCCTCTGGGGACGCGACGAGTTCATCCGGTACGCGGGAGAGGCAGCCCTGGATGCGATCCTCGACCGGCCCCTCGCACTCTCATTTTCGGACGGTTCAAGGCAACAGGCCGCATCCAAGGCCACGCCCGCGAGGGGAGATGTGCGATCGGCAATCCAGGAGGAAGAGGCCGCCGGAGTGATCATCTCTCACCTCCCCGTGAGGGTCCAGAGGCAGGCGGCCGAGCAGATCGCGAAGGCCCAGGGGCAGGCAAGCCTCAGGTTCATGCCATACTGGCATTACTCCTACCAGAGTTCGGGTGAACAGGTATACAAGGATAACCGGATCGCCTTCGACTCGGAGGGGAGCGGGGGGATCAACGCAATCAACGGCATGAGGATGGAGGCCGACTGGAGTGCAGTGACCGAAGCAGCCGTTCCCGGGAGCGCCGAGGTGGTGCAGCCCCGCCTCACGAAGGAGGCGGCCACGGAGAAGATCCTCGCGGAGGTGATCGAGAGCCTCACCCGGAAGATCCGGATCAGGCAGGTGATCGGCGATGCCATCTCGTACGAGGAGAAGGTGATGAAACCTGACCCAAAGAACATCGAGATACAATTGCAGCAGGCGTACATCCCGGTCTGGCAGGTGCGGGGCAGGAAGATCGTGGAAGTGAACGCCTACACCGGCGAAGTCCTTTCCGAACCCATGGACGAGGGAGTCGAGGTCTTCTGACAGTCCCGTCCATCATCGGGGTGCTCGGCGGAGGGCCGGCGGGCCGGATCGCGGCGATGCAGATTGGCCTCGCGGGAAAGGAGGTCGTCCTCATCGAGAAGGGGGGGCTCGGGGGACAGTGCCTCCACCATGGCTGCATGGTCGTCTGCGCCCTGAACGATATCGCCAGGCACCTCTTCGTCTCCAGGACCCTCCATTCGCTCGGAATCCTGGACCATGTCCCGGAAATCTCGTTTTCCCGGACTCTTTCCGGGATGAGAGAGGTCCAGGCAAAGATCGCCTCGGTGCTCGATGCCGAGACGAGGGGATGCGGGGTACAGATCCGGCAGGGGTGCACGGGCAGTGTGGAGGGAAGATCCCTGTACGTGGACGGCGGGCTCGTCGAGACAGATAAGATCATCATCGCCACCGGCTCGCTTCCCCACATCCCTGATATTCCCGGGATCCGGCTCGGGGGAGTATACACTCCCCACACCCTTTCCTTCATGAAAAGAGTCCCGGAGCACCTCCTGATTATCGGGGGAGGGATCATGGCGGCTGAGTTTGCGTTCATCTTCAGGCAATTCGGCGCCGATGTCACCCTGGCCGCCCGGAGCACCTTTCTGAAAGGAATGCATCCGAAACTGCGGGAACTCGCGGGGAGGGACCTCGAAGGGGTGACGATCAGCGAGGGCTGCACGGTGAGCGGGCTTGGGGGAGACGACGTGGTCACCCGTGCCGTGCTCACGAGCAAAAAGGGCAGGACTGAGTTCACCTGCGACGGGGTCTTCATCGCCGCGGGGCTGGTCCCGAACTCCGGCATGATCGCCGGTATAGGGAAGGGGCAGGACGGGCGGATCATCGTCAACGGTTCGATGGCCACGAGCAACCCCGACGTGTATGCATGCGGGGACGTGACCGGTTCCCGCTGCCTCACCCCCGTTGCACGATATGAGGGTGCAGTCGCCGCAGCCTCCATCCTTGGCCGGGACCCTCCCCCGGACTGCATGCCCATCCCCCAGTCCATGAACCTCGCGTCGGAGTACGCGTTCGTCGAAGGTGACGGGAGCGGTGACGAGGTGGCATTCGGGAGCCCTGGTCCTGCCGGGCCCGGGACGTTCTGGTCGGTGCCGCGGGGGCATACGGGGATGGCGGGCATCCTTGTCTCGAGAGGTTCGGGAGAGATCGGCGGAGTGTACACTGCCGGGCCTGCTGCCGGGATCATCGCCGCCTACCATTCTTTCCTGATGCGCCTTGGAGTCACCGCTTACGACTTCGACCGGTTCATGGAAGTCCACCCGATGGCCGACGGCGTGTATCCGCTGATGAAGTACGCCTCGTCCAGGATTCGCCGCGAGAGTGGAGACCGGTCCTGACTCCCGGTAAGCTGGGCCGGTTCACGGGTGCACGGACTGCTCCCACTCCCTGACCATCGCGATGAGCGCAATGGGACGTTCAGACGAGTGATCCACCTCTCCGAGGAATACCTTTCCCGAGTTCCCGTCGACAGTGATGGTCTCGCCTTCCCGCAGTTCCTGCCCGCTGATTCGGCACCTCCGCCGCGCCTCGTCGATGACAAGGCTCTCGCAGTCGACCACGCAGACCCTTCCCATCTGCCTTGCCACCACCGCGGCATGTGCCGTCCGGGCACCCCGGGCAGTCAGGAGGGCGACTGCCGCCCTGATGCCCGGGATGTCGTCGGGGGAGGGTGTCTCCCTGACCAGGATCACGCGCCTCCCCTCCGCTTCCATCGCTTCGGCGCTCGCGCAGGAGAACGCGATCTCCCCTGATGCAACCCCGCCAGACGCAGGGATCCCCACTGCGAGGGGGTGGTCCCGGGTCCTGACACGCTGGACCGATACGGCATCAAGATCCACATCCCGCAGCATCCATATCACGTCCGAGGGGGAGATGACCCCTTCCTGGCAGAGGTCGACTGCAATCTTCAACGCCGCGTAGGGGGAGCGTTTCCCGCTCCTCGTCTGGAGGATATAGAGTTCCCCGTTCTGGACCGTAAACTCGAGGTCCTGCATGTCCCTGAAATGGGATTCCAGCCTTTTTGCAGTCTCGCCGAGCTCGGTAAAAGTCTCTGGGAGCGCCGCCTGGAACTCCTGCTGGGTGCTTACCGACTGGTCTCCAGAGACCACGTCCTCCCCCTGGGCACCGAACTTGAAGTCCACCAGCAGCTGGGTATTCCCCTGCCAGGGGTTCCTCGTGAAGGCAACGCCCGCCCCCGAGCGGGAACCCAGGTTGCCGAACACCATTGCCTGGACCGCAACCGCGGTCCCCCGGGCCTCCCTGATGAGGTTGAGCCGCCGAAAGGCTTCAGCGCGGGGGCTCTCCCATGAGAGGATGACCGCCTCAGCTGCCTGCTCCAGCTGCCGCGTGGCCCCTGCAGGGAACTTCTCGCCTCCGTTCTGGGCAAAAATCCGCTCGTACTCGGCGGCAAGGTCGCGGAGGGATCCGGCGTCAAGCTCGACCTCGTCCTCGACTCCCTCCCGCTCCATCGCCTCGCGGAGTGCTGCCTGGTAGACCGCGTGTGGCTGGCGGCACACCACCTGCCCGAAGTTCTGGATGAGCCTCCGGTACGAGTCCCATGCGAATTTCGGGTTCCCCGAGAGGGAAATAAGGCCACGGACGGTCTCCCGCGAAAGCCCGATGTTCAGGATAGTCTCCATCACCCCCGGCATGGATACCGGGGCTCCGGAACGGACGGAGACCAGGAGCGGTCTCCTGCTGCTGCCGAATGAGAGGCCCGTCGCCTTCTCCAGGCGCGATATCCCGGTTGCCAGGAGGGCAGGGAGGTCGGGGGGGAGGCGCTTCCCGGATGCGAAGTACTCCTCGCAGAGGGTCACGCCGAGGCAGAACCCGGGGGGCACCCTGACTCCCAGGGAGGCGATGGTGGCAAGGCTTGCAGCTTTGTTGCCGAACTCTTCGGCCGGGACGCTCTCGTCGAGGCCGCAGCCGAACGAGACCATGCGGGGACAGGGTTTTGCTGCTGTCATACACACCACCTCTCAGCGGTTCATCCTCTCCATGATGTCGTCCCGGAGGAGGAACGCCGCCTTCATCATGGAGTTCGTAGACTCCTCGATGGTCCGGGCGAGGTCGCTGTAGACCTGCATCTCCTTCCAGTCCCGCGACTCGACAAGGATGGTCTTCTGGGCGAGGCGGAGGGCATCGTCAGACTGCCGTTCCAGTGTGAGGATGTGGTCGATCGCCTGGAGGAACTCCTGCATGTCGTCCCTGCTGTATCCCTTGTAGACATGCTGCGATGCGATCAGGGCTTTTAAGAACTCCTGGGCGCTCCGCTCCGCGAGTTCCGCCATCTCCACGAGCGACTGGTTGATCTTCCTCGAAGAGGTGACGGCCGGGATGAGGGTCACATAGAAGGATGCCTCCTCGAGGAAATCGAGCGCATCGTCGGCAGTGAAGATGAGCTGGGAGTAGAACCCGGCGTTCTCAATCCGCCGGGAGAGGGTCCGCACCGAGGTGACCGCAAGGTCCGCCTCGGTCTCCCATTTCTTCGCCCGCCGTGCGCTCCTCCCGATGAACGAGACATCACCTCCCCTCTGGATATGCTGCAGCGCCTCCCTCACTACCGTCGCAACACTGATGGTGAGTGTCGCATGCTCCTCGCAGATCTCCATCAGGCCCTCGTGGGCCGACCGGAAGTACCGGAGCAGCTCGGCCTTTATCTCGTCCTGGATCAGCAGTGGAGACTTGTGTGCAAGGAGGCCGGTTGCAGAAACCCGAAGCACCCACTGGAAATACTCGATGCTCCTCTCGCGCCCGAGGATCTGGTGGAGCGGCTCCCCGTACCGCATCGGGACCCGCGAACTCATCTCCATCGCATCGTAGATCATCTTCTCCCCGCCGAGGAGCAGGAACCCCATGTGCCCGAAGTCGTGGTCTGCTACCCACCTGAGGACCGCGACCGCGTCCTTGGTGAGGAGGAAGTTCCGGAGCCTCTTCCTGGCGCGGTTCCAGTCGATCAAAAAGACCAGGCGCGACCCTGCGAACGAGAGGAAGCCCGCCAGGTCGTCATCCCCCCGCGCGGTATACGTGCCCGTGGAGAGGTGGTAGATCTTCTTCTCGAAATTTTCTGCACCTTTCTTCGAGAGGGTGTCCGCCCATTTGACTCCCCTCCCTTCAAAGAGTCCCTGGAAGAACTGGAGCCTCGGCATGTGGATATCGGTATAGGTGATGGTCACAGTGCGGCCTTCGATGGTGATCACCAGCACGTGGGCGTCGGTCATCCCGATATCGTTCTGGAGGATGAGCTTCTGGCCGTTCCTCGTCGCGGTGGTCCCAAGGCCGGGGTGGTCGAATTTGAGGGGTGCGGTGCGATTGACACCCGACATGAATGCCCTGACAAGGCCGCGGTCCTCGTCATCGAGCAGATACGCCATTGCACCGTCGATGACCTCGCTCGCAAGGTCGCCCTGGAGCCGGTTTAAGGCCCGGTGCATGTCCATCACGAGAAGATGGATGCTGTCGCCGTCTCCCCTCTGCCCCGCGGTGATCGCCTCGATTGCCGCCCTTTCGACAAGGTCTCCCTCCCCTGCCGGAATCGTCGCTTCGAGTGTCTTCAACCGCTGCCTGAAATCTGCGGTGTCGGCATCATCGCGCGCAAGCAGGGGGGTAGCCATCTCCCGGAGGTTTGCCCTCACCTCGCCAAGCAGATGGGATGCATGGGGGATTCGGACGACCCCCTCCTTCGCCGACTCGGATTCCGCCACCACCCTGTCGTAGATACTCGTCTCGATCCCCGCGGCCTCCCTCTCCACCCGGAGGCCGGAAAAGTCCGCGTGAGGGTTCTCGGCCCTCGCCTGGGCCGCCTGGAGCAGGGTGAAGAAGTACTTGATCCGGTCGTTTGCGGCTAAGGCGTTGTTCACGAGCGTCGGGAGGATCAACCCCTCCTCTCCCAGCTCTCCTATGATATCCTTCTTGGCGGGCATCCAATCTCCCTCCCCCTTCACGTGCCACGCGGGCAGGACCAGGGAGTCCTTCTCCATGCACGCCGGAAGTGGCACCAATCTCCTTTCAGCCCGCGGGGATAAAGCCCTTTTCCACGTGCCACTATTGAGAATAAAGAGAAGCGGGGGGCCGAAGGGAGCGCTTCCCTCACTTTCCTTCCCTTGCGTGAGCGGCAGGGCAGTGCAATGACCCCTGGTTCAGGGAACACCCCGCACCTCCTTCACCGGCCTCTTTGGAGGGGGGCCCTGGAGAGAAACAATAGGTTCAATTTCGCCCCTGTCGTAACCTTTCATCACGGATGGGCAGATACCATGCATATCCATGTCGAGGGAGTCGCCGGGCTCCCTATCATACATAAGGGAGATGACCTCCCGGCCTTAATCTGCGAGAAGGTCGCGTTCACCGATGGAGACATCCTCTGCATCGCGTCATCGGTCTATTCGAAGGCAAAGGGGTACACGAGGAAACTCTCCGAGATCACGCCTACGGAGAGGGCCGTCCGCATCGCGGGAAAGACGAAGGAGGACCCGCGGTTCATCCAGGCAGTCCTCGATGCCTCGACCGATGTCCTGCTCGAATACCCCTTCGTCCTCTCCGAGGTCTCTTGCGGCCATATCGGTGTCAGGGCAGGGGTCGACCAGAGCAACATCGAAGACGGCATGCTCATCCTCCTCCCGCCGGACCCCATGGCCGCTGCAGCCGGGGTCAGGGAGGCTATCCGAAAGATCACCGGGAAGACTGTCGGCGTGATCATCACCGATACCTGCGGGCGGTCCTTCCGGAGGGGCCAGACTGGTCACGCGATCGGGTGGAGCGGGATGACAGCGATCCGGGACTTCCGGGGGGAGTGCGATCTCTTCGGCCACGTCCTCAAGATCACCGAGGAGGCAGTGGTGGACGAGATTGCAGGCTTTGCCAACTTCGTGATGGGAGAGAGCGATAACGGGGTTCCTGCCGTGGTCTTCCGGAACTGCGGGACCTGGGAGGGGCACGACAACCTTTACTTCGGGGAGGACGAGGACCTCACCCGCGCAATGCTGAAGAGGGAATCAATCTGATCATGAGCCTTTCATGGATGTTCGTTCCGATGATCATCCCGCCAAGAAAGGGCCATGATGGAGGGGAGAAACAGTGACGGCATGGGGATTCCCTGGGCATCTCCAGGGGCAGGGAAAGGTACCAGGGGATTGTCCTGGCAGGGAAGAACGTTCCGGGGATCTTTTTCTCTATCTTTGGCACAGTGGGATCAGGGAGCACCCGGAAAAAGAAACAACCCGGCAGAGGGCGGCAGGAGACCCCATCCCTCGCCTTGAATGGCATGGTGTCCCCATGCAGGGAGGGCTCCACGGCCACGGGCAGTCAATTTTTTCCAGACCGGGGGGTTGAACATGACAGGCATGGGAACGCCAGAGATTGGGATCGGGAATGTCTCGGTCAGTGGGGTATCTCTTTCAGAGATCAACCTCGTGGTAGAGGTTATCGTTGAAAACGGGAATCCCGTGCCAATCCCCGTCCAGTCGATTGACTTCGATATCCTGGGTATCGTTGGGGATCGCGAACGGACGGTTGCGCACGGCCATCACGGCAGCCGGAGTATCCCCCCGGGAACGAGCACGCTTGAAATCCCTGTCGTCATCCGGAATAGCGAGGCCCTCGGTGCGATCCGGGATCTCATCATGGAACGCTCGATCTACCTCCGG
Organism: uncultured Methanolinea sp.; assembly: GCA_964598545.1. Taxonomy (GTDB): domain Archaea; phylum Halobacteriota; class Methanomicrobia; order Methanomicrobiales; family Methanospirillaceae; genus Methanolinea_A. Next base: position 26,033 of record CAZRCH010000016.1, read on the forward strand.
GTCGCAGGAGGTGCAAGGATCGGGCTTGGAATCGTGTCATATACGCTGCCTATCAACGAAGTGAAGAGGATCATCCTCTGAAATGATGAAAGAAAGACTGATATATACACATTGACCACGTGTGCATAGAGAAGGAGCGTATAAAATGGATTACCTTGGACTGGGATCACTCATCGTCGGTATTTTGTTCATTCTGACCGGCATCAGCCTGATATTCAATATCCCTGAGATCATGCCCTGGGTCGAGGAACTTGCCGGCTTTATCGCACTCCTGATTGGGATTGCCCTCTCTTACTTTGGGTACCGCCTCATCCGCGCGGCACGTGGATAGTCACCTATTATTTTTGTTATCTCTTCCGTTTCATGATGGTGTACAGGGAGTAGACCGCCAACGCAATTGCCGAGAGATAAATCACAGTCGCAAGCCAGTAGATGGGCATGAAACTCGACATGAAGGGTGCATTGATTACCAGAGACGAGCCGATCACCATCGCCGCGATGATCACTCCCATGACGAGCTTGTCGGTCGATGCATCGATCGACGTGCTGAGATTCGAGATGTCCCGGGAGGTGACCTCGACCTGGAACTGGCCCTTGCTCACCTTGGTGACCACGTTGTTGATAGCTTTTGGGAGGGCGACAAATCCCTTTGTGAGATCCATCATCGCAAGGGGGATCTGCTTCAGGAGGTTCTGAGCCGCATACCGGTCTCTGATGATCTCTTCCATGTAGGGTTTTACCCGGGCATTGAAGTTGAACCTTGGGTCAAGGAGAATTGCCACATCGAAGATCATCCAGATCACTTTGAGTACCTGCATCAGCGTCGAGGGCACCCGGACACGGTACTTGTTCAGGACATCCGGTGCCGAACTCATCGCGCTCCCGAAGTCCATCCGTTCAAGGTCCGTTGACTGCGAACCCTGGAGTACCGCATAGAGCTCGTCCTTCAGCTGCTCCTTCTTCTCTTCGTCCACCTTGATCCCGAGCGCCTCGAACGACTCCAGCAGAACGTCCACATCGGCATTGACAAAGGCAAGGAGGATCCGGATGAACGTGTCACGGCGCTCAGGCCTCACCCTCCCCACCATTCCAAAGTCGATGAATACGAGTTCTCCCGCCCTTGTCACCATCAGGTTCCCCGGGTGAGGGTCAGAATGGAAGAACCCGTCGATGAAGATCTGCTGGAGGTACGCCTGGAAACCTGCCTCGGCGATCTCTGTGGGGTCGACGCCCATCGCCCTGATCGCGTCGATATTGTCGATCCTGACCCCATCTATGAATTCCATCGTCAGCAGCTCGCTCCCCGAGTAGTCCCAGTATATCTTCGGCGCCTTGACCTTCGGGTTGCCAAGGAAATTCCTGTTGAGGGTATCGGCATTCTGGCCGTCCAGGGTGAAATCAAGTTCCTTGTAGATCTGCGTCACGAATTCGTCGACAAGCCCTGTGGGATTGTACACGGCAAGCTCCGGTTCGAGTTTCTCGACCCGCTCTGCAAGTCTCCTCATGATCGGGAGGTCGACCTCGATCTTCTTCCGGATTCCCGGGCGCTGGACCTTGACCGCAACCTTCGTGCCGTCCGGGAGCACCGCCCGGTGCACCTGGGACACAGAGGCCGCTGCAAAGGGCACCCGCTCAAAAGACAGGAATGTCTCCTCAACCGGGCCGCAATACTTCACGATGGTGGGTTCGATCACCTCGTACGGAACCGGTGCGACCCGGTCCTGGAGCATGATGAGTTCCTCGTACACCTCTGGCGGGATCATCTCGCGGCGGGTACTCATGATCTGCCCGAACTTGACAAACGCGGGCCCGAGCTCCTCGATGGCGAACCTCATCAATTGGAACTTCGTGTACCCTTCAAGCTCGGGATGGAGGCGCCTCTGGATGTCCATCTTTGCCAGTCCGGGCGATATCTCCTCGAGAAAGAAAGCACCAAAACCGTATTTTGTGAGGATCTGCACTATTTCCCTGTAGCGCTGGATGCTTTCGGTCACCATGCAGGGATATTCGTAGTTCCTGGTAAATAAATTGGACAATATCTGCGCTGCTGATCAATCCGGGGAAAGCGGCCTGTGCATCCCGGTTCAAGACCAGGATTCCTGCTGGCAGACCCGGGGACAGGCGCGGGCACCCTCAAAATTCCCCGTGGTGCAGGCATGCATGGTGATTCCCTTATGTTCTGTTGGATTTCTTCAATGCATGACCACGCATAACGCAGGAGATGCCGCCCTGGCATCCGATTCACAACATTCATCGGATTGTCCGCCAATCGTTCCGTGTGACCACGCGGCCTCCTGACCTGGAATACACGGTTGAGGAGGTCCCGCCTCCCCCAACCTCGTTCATCCTCGCGCTCCAGCACGTCGGGATCGTCACCACCGCCTTTGTCTTTCCCATCCTCGTTGCACGGGCGGCCAGCCTCGATGCCGGGGCAACGGCCTTCCTTGTCTCGATGTCGATGCTCGCCAACGGGCTATCGACCATCTTCCAGGCCTTCCGGTTCCGCAACTTCGGGTCCGGATACCTCATCCCGCGGGTGGCAGGGCCGAACTTCGTGTCCGCCTCGATCCTGGCCGTGAATGCCGGCGGGCTCCCCCTCCTCGCGGGGATGACCGCCATCTCGGGCCTCTTCCAGTCCGCCCTCTCGACCGTCGTCCACCGGCTGCGTGTGCTCTTCCCGGTCGAGGTGACAGGCCTTGTCATCATGATGCTTGGCGTTGCCGTCGTCCCGGTCGGACTTCCAAGCTTCTTTGGTATGTCCACGTACGATGCGGCCCCTTCGGGCATAGATACCGCGATTGCATTCATTGTCCTCGGCCTGACCATCGGGATCACGGTGTGGGGAAGGGGGCAGCTGCGGTTCATCCCGCTCGTCGTCGGCATGGGTGCCGGGTACCTCCTCTGCCTGGCAGCAGGGCTCGTCGGCCCGGAACAGGTCGCACTCGTGGCCGCCGCGCCCGTCGTTGCCCTGCCCGATCTCCGTTACCTCGGGTTCGCGTTCGATCCCATCCTGCTCATCCCCTTCTTCATCGCTGCGCTGACGACTTTTGTCAAGAGCGTCGGCGAGATCTCCATCTGCCAGCGGATCAACGATCCCTCGTGGAAGCGCCCTGACATGAAGAACATCAGGTCAGGCCTCTTTGCCGACGGGGTGGCCTCGTTCATCGGCGGCCTCTTCGGGGGCATGGGCCAGACCGGTTCTTCCTCGAATATCGGCCTTTCGATTGCCACGCGGGCTACAAGCCGGTATATCGGCTATGTCACAGGGGCACTGCTCATCGGCCTTGCGTTTCTGCCGATGTTTGCCAGCATCTTCGTCATGATGCCAAAGCCCGTCATCGGGGCGACGCTCCTCTACGTCGCCGGGTTCATCATTGTCGGGGGGTTCCAGACGATCACGACGAGAATGCTTGACTCCCGCAAGATCTTCGTTATAGGCCTCTCGTTCATCTTCGGGATCAGCATCTATATCCTGCCGGGAGCGTACAGGGGTGTTCCTCCGATATTCAAGCCCATCTTCGACTCTGCGCTGGCCCTGACGACAGTGCTCGCCATTGTGCTCAACCTCGTCTTCCGCATCGGGATAAGTAAGACGCACGAGTTCATGCTCGAATCCGGGACCCCCGTCTACGAGACCGTCTCGTTAATGATGGTGCGCCAGGGAGAGGCATGGGCCGCGAGGAAGGAGGAGATCGACAGGATGACAGGTGCCCTGATAGAGGCCTGTGAGGCACTTGTCTACCAGGGGTATGCCAGCGGGCCGGTCCGCATCCTCGTCAGGTTCGACGAGTTCAACCTCGACAGCACCATCACCTACACGGGAAGACCACTTCCCCTCCCTGACCAGTCCCCGAGCCACGAGTTCGTGCTGGAATCCCCTGAAGGGCTCGCCCATCTGGCCGGATATCTCGTCAGGACACGTGCTGACAGGGTCACCTCCTCCTGCCAAGGGACACAGTGCACCGTGAATATCCACATCGAGCACTGATCCGTGAATCGTAAAAAATCACATGATTCTCGTCGAGACACACGCATACAAAATGAAAATCGCTGATGCGATTTCGAATGAAAATGCATCCGGCATTTTCATGCGTCGGGCCTGTTGCAAGACTCATCATTCTTGTTTTCATAATAAAAAGGTGCTGCCCTCGTCTATCGCATCGGGAACTGTGGATGAAGAGAGTGCCTCGTGCTTTTGCCACTCTCTGGAGGGAATGACGGGCTGCGGGAGAGTGTTCGAAGGCTCGTGGTGGACCCGGAACAGAGTGTTCTATACCGTCTTTTTCCCCACTGTGAATTATCTTCGGTCCTGCGACCTGCCCACTGCCCCCAACCCCTCCCCGACCAGGCCGAAGTCCCATCAATCAGCGGGAACCGGAGGATCTCTTGTCACCATCACCTTATCCACGCGTTTTCCATCCATATCCACCACTTCATAGCGCAGACCCCCGATTGAAAAGTGATCACCGGGTGCAGGAATCCTGTCCAGGACATACAGAATCAGCCCGGCAATTGTTCGGTACTCCCTCTCTTCTTCTCCCGGGAAAACCTCAACCGACAAAATATCCTTGAGATCTTCGACAGGAGTGCTTCCGTCTATCAGCCAGGACCCGTCTTCGCGGGTGATGACAGGGGTATCTTCCGGTTCTCCCAACGTCCTGACATCCCCGACAATCGCCTCAAGAATATCGTGCAATGTGACGAGTCCCTGGACACTGCCGTATTCATCGGTGACCAAGGCACTGTGCAATCCGGTCTCCTTGAAGGATTCGAGAAGTTTCAACACCGAGATGGTTTCCGGAACAAATAACGGGTTCGTCACTGCCCCCTGGATGTCAGGCGAGCCCTTTTCCACCATCCGGGCCAGTACGTTCTTGACGGACACCATGCCGACAATTGTATCAAGGTCGGAATAGAATGCCGGAAAATTCGAACGGCCGCTTAAAACCATCTTTCGCAGGTTCTCGTCGTCGGGGTCGTCGAGATCGAGTGCAATAATATCCGGCCGTTGCGTCATCAGCGATTCGACCCGGCGGTCTGCAAGTTCGAATATCCCTTCCACCATGCTCAATTCGGCCTTTTCAAAGATCCCGGCTTCTGTCCCCTCTTCCAGCAATAGCTTGATATCTTCTTCGGTAACGGGTGGTTCGGTGGGTGCCCGGACACCAATAATCCGTAATACTAAATTGGTTGAGCGGCTCAATACGAAAACAAAAGGTGCAGCGATGAGAGAGAGGAACCGCATCGGTTTCGCAATGGACACTGCAAGATTCTCGGCGTTGTTCAGTGCGATTCGCTTCGGGACAAGCTCCCCAAAGACCAGTGTCAGGTACGTGATGGCGAGGACCACCAGGGTTACACTCAGCATTTCTGCATAGGGGACAAGTGAAGGAAACGAGGTAAAGGAGGTTGCCAGTCCTTTCGCAATGGTCACACCGCCATACGCACCCGCAAATATCCCAACAAGGGTGATCCCGATCTGGATGGTCGAAAGAAACGTGGTGGGTTCGTTTGCGAGTTCGAGGGCTGTTGCCGCCCGGGCATCCCCCTTTTCAGCCCGATGCTGGAGCCGCATCTTCCTCGCGGATACAATAGCAAACTCAGACATGGCAAAGATGCCGTTGAGCACAATGAGCACGACGATGATGAGTATCTCAATGAGATAGAACATTTTGCAGGAAGTATCGGCGAATGATCATTTATACCTTGCCAATAAAGACGTTTCCAGAAATCCTGTGTATTCCGTGATTTTCGCTCAGGAGTGCATTCAGATCATCTTCCCTCAAAAAAATGAATACCTCAAAGGACAACACTGGTAGAATGATCCCCTTCCGGGACCTCCCAGAACCTGCCCGCACCCGTGGGCTCTCTTCTGAATCTGTTCTTACCATGAGGGAACAGCACGGTAAAAACGAGCTGACTCCCCCGCGACGAACACCCCTGTGGGTACAGTTCCTCGTAAAGTTCAACGACCCGATCATCCGTATTTTACTCGTCGCGGTCTTTATCTCGGCGATAGTCGCGGTCATGGAGGGGGGGAGTCTCATCGATACCATCGGGATCGTGATGGCGGTCCTGCTCGCGACCGGCATCTCGTTTTTCACCGAGTACCGGAGCAACCGTGAGTTCGAGGCGCTGAACGCAATGCGGGAAGATACCGGAATAAAGGTCATCCGGGGCGACCATGCAACCACGGTCCCCATGCGGGACCTGGTCGTGGGAGACCTGGTCCTTCTTGAAGCAGGCGACGTGGTCCCGGCAGACGGCTACCTCCTCCAGGCATCGGATTTCGAAGTGGACGAATCCGCGTTTACCGGGGAGAGCGAGCCACTCGGAAAGGCAGTCGAGGAAATTGTCCTGAAAGGGACCCTGGTCACTGCCGGCCGGGGCAAACTGATCATAGGGGCAGTGGGAGATGCAACCCAAATGGGCCGGATCGCCGCGGATCTCGCCGAGGGTTCCCGCCCCGAGACCCCGCTGCAGCTGAAACTCCGGCGGCTCGCAGGGCTGGTCAGCAGGTTCGGGTACCTGATGGCAACCCTGATCATCGCAACCCTGATGATCCAGGGGATATTCACCGGTGTCTTCACAGAGAGTCCGGCTGAAATCGCTCACTACGTCCTGGACAGCTTCATGTTCGCGGTGATCATTATCGTTGTCTCGGTCCCCGAGGGCCTCCCTGTCAGCGTCACGGTCTCCCTGGCGCTCACGATGCGGAAGATGACCAGGGCGTTCAGCCTCGTCCGCCGCCTCATCGCGTGCGAGACCGTCGGCTCGGTGACGGTCATCTGTACGGACAAGACCGGCACCCTGACCATGAACCAGATGGATGTCGTCGCGTCATCGATTGAATTTCCGGATCTCCATCCCGGAATCCCCACCACACCGAACGGATGGGTCACCCTGAACGCCGCGGTCAACAGCACCGCCGAACTCGAGACCCGGGAAGGAAAGCTCGTAACGGTGGGCAATTCAACCGAGGCTGCCCTGCTCCGATGGCTCCACCGGGCCGGGCTCTCCTACCAGGACATAAGAGCCCTTCACCCCCCGGTCACCCAGGAGCTTTTTGATTCTAACAAGAAGCAGATGTCGACGATAGTCTCCCTCCAGGATGCCTCGTTTCTCCTCGTCAAGGGTGCACCCGAGATTGTCGCAACGCAGTGCAATCCCCCGCCAGACCTCTCCCATATCCAGGCGCTCGCAGGCCGGGCGATGCGCACGCTGGCATTCGCCCATGCCGAGCTGCCTGCCGATGGGTCCAATCCTCCTCCCCTGACCTGGGATGGGTATGTGGGTATCCGCGATGAAGTGCGGCCGGACGTCCCTGATGCGGTCCGGACCTGCAACGAGGCCGGCATTACTGTGAAGATGGTGACGGGGGATAGTCCCGAGACCGCCGCTGCAATCGCACGGGAGACCGGAATTCTTACCAGCGGTGCGGTCATGCTCGGGAGCGAGTTCCGGTCCCTGCCCGAAGGAGCACGACCCGAAGCCGCCAGGCGCCTGGAAGTCATGGCACGGTCGGAGCCATCAGATAAGCTGCTCCTGGTCCAGACCCTCCAGGGGAACGGCGAAGTGGTCGCAGTCACCGGTGACGGGACGAACGATGCCCCTGCGCTCCGCAATGCCGATGTCGGGCTCGCCATGGGGATCGCCGGCACCGAGGTGGCCCGGGAAGCAAGCGACATCATCCTGCTCGACGATTCCTTCCCGACCATCAAGAACGCAGTATGGTGGGGGAGGGCGCTCTTCGAGAACATCCAGCGGTTTTTGATCTTCCAGCTGACTATCAATATCTCGGCGGCGATGCTCTCGTTCCTTGCCCCGGTGCTCGGATACCCTCCCCCGTTCACCATCATCCAGCTGCTCTGGATCAATATCGTGATGGATTCGCTCGCAGCCCTTGCCCTGTGTTCGGAGGCCCCGCATCGAGCCCTGATGCACCGGAAACCCATCCCGCGGGACGCACATGTGATTACCCCCTACATGCTCAGGGCGATCCTCATCACCGCAGCGGTCTATGTCCTGATCGGAATGCTGGCCGTAATCTTCGGCCTCCCGTTCATGGAGACTCCCGAACAGCAGGCGACCGCCTTCTTCGCAGCCTTTGTCGTGGCACAGGTCTGGAACGGGATCAACTGCCGCGGTATCAACGGCATCATGCCGCCGTTCTTCCGTGGAAACCCGGCATTTTTCGGGATCATGGCAGGGATCGTGGTGATCCAGGTCCTTATCGTCCAGTACGGAGGAGCCCTGTTCTCGACTGTCCCGCTCACCGCGTTCCAGTGGGTGTTCATCATCCTCTGCACCTCACCGGTCCTCCTCCTCTGGCCGGTGATACGGCTGAGCGAACGGCATGTTCGGATATCACGGAAACGAGAAGGGTAGTGTCCGGGCGTACCAATTGGCTCAACCCCTGTCTCTATTTTTTCCAAACTCCTTCCAGGGTCTCATCATCTCGTGGACAACAGCCTAATAATCACGAACTCATAACATACTGGGAATGATCTCACCGGACCTCCTCTCGCTGTCCGCTATTCTCCTCAATATCGAGAATGTTATCCCCCAGTTGATGGAGACCTACGGGATCCTGATCTATGCAATCCTCTTTGCGATCATCTTCTGCGAGACTGGCCTTGTGTTCGCCCCCTTTCTCCCCGGCGACTCCCTGCTTTTTCTCCTCGGGTTCTTTGCCGCGGGCGGCGGTTTGAATGTATGGATTCTCCTCGTTCTCATCACCATTGCCGCAATCGCAGGAGATTCATTGAATTATTGGATCGGGAACTACTTCGGCGACAGGCTGATCCACGGGAAGAGATGCCTGGTCGACCGCTGCCACGTCGAGGTGACCCGGCAGTACTTCCATAAATACGGGAAGAAGACCATCATCCTCGCCCGATTTGTTCCTTACATCCGATCATTTGCACCGTTTATCGCGGGTATCGTGAAGATGGAATACCCTGCATTCCTGTCCAATAATATCATTGGCGGTATCGTCTGGGTCACTGGTTTCATCTCTCTTGGCTACTTCGTCGCATCCCTCCCTCTTTTTTCCGAGAACCAGGACCTGTTCCTCTGGGCCATCCTGATCATCAGCATCGGGATATGCCTCCTGATGATGTACAATTTCAGGAAGACGATCAGGGAATGCGAGATTACTCCCGACGCATTGATCGAGGATCTCTCAAGGGAACTCAGGCAGGATTGACCCGTGCG